>NZ_JAAGPG010000235.1:0-12404 GCF_017104665.1 Burkholderia sp. Se-20378
TTTCCCGCGGCACGGCTGCGGGCGGCTACGGGCCGCGTCTCGCGAAAACCGCCGCACCGGCCGACAAGCCGGCCGCGAAGCCCGCGCTCGTGCGCCCGGCGCTGAACGGCGAGAAGCCGGCGGCGGCCACGGCCGGCGCGTCCGACGACGATTGGGAGACCTTCTAAACCATGCCGCACGCGCGCGCGCCGTTTCGACCCGATGCACCGGATGCCTCGCCTCGCGCGGGCGAGCCGGGGCGCGACTTCGCGTTCACGGGCGCGGATTTCGCACGCATTCGCGCGCTGATCCATCAACGCGCGGGGATCTCGCTGTCCGAGCACAAGCGCGACATGGCTTACAGCCGTCTCGCGCGCCGCTTGCGGGCACGCGGCCTCGACACGTTCCGCGACTATCTCGACCTGCTCGAGCAGGAAGACGATCCGCTCGAGTGGGAAGCGTTCACCAATGCGCTGACGACGAACCTGACCGCGTTCTTCCGCGAGTCGCACCATTTCCCGATCCTGTCGGATTTCGTGAAGGGGCGGCCGGCGCCGGTATCGGTCTGGTGCTCGGCGGCGTCGACCGGCGAGGAGCCTTACTCGATCGCGATCACGCTGATCGAGGCGCTCGGCGAATCGGCCGCGCGCGGCGCGTCGATCCTCGCGACCGACCTCGACACGCAGGTGCTCGCGAAGGCGGAGGCCGGCATCTACACGTACGACCAGGTCAAGCACCTGGCGCCGGAGCGGCTGAAGCGCTTCTTCCTGAAGGGCACGGGCCCGCAGGCCGGCCGCGTGAAGGTGCGCCCCGAGCTGCGCGCGATGATCCGCTTCGAGCAGCTGAACCTGACCGATGCGGATTACGGGATCGCGAAGCCGTTCGACGCGATCTTCTGCCGCAACGTGATGATCTATTTCGACAAGCCGACGCAGGGGCAGGTGCTGTCGCGCTTCGAGCCGCTCGTGAAGCCGGGCGGGCTGCTGTTCGCCGGCCATTCGGAAAACTTCACGTATGTCACGCAGGCGTTCCGGCTGCGCGGGCAGACGGTGTATGAACTGACCCGCGACGCCGCCCAGGGCGCGCGGCCGCGTAGTGCGCAGGCGCCTGCGGCGGCCGCGATGCCGTCACCGGTGCGCGCGCGGGCTGCGGGCGCTGCGCCCGCCTTTGGAGAGCGCGGATGAGCGCCCTGCCGATCGCAACCAATCGCTACTTCGACAACCACTTCGGCCGTCCCGGCGTGAAGCTGTTGCCGAACGAGTTCTACACGACGTCCGAGGACATGGTGCTGATGACCGTGCTCGGCTCGTGCGTCGCCGCGTGCCTGCACGACCCGTACGCCGGCATCGGCGGGATGAACCACTTCATGCTGCCCGACGACGGCGCCGATCCGGGCGCAGCCGCGTCGGAATCGATGCGCTACGGCGCGTATGCGATGGAAGTGCTGATCAACGAGATGATCAAGGCCGGCGGGCGCCGCGAACGCTTCGAGGCGAAGGTGTTCGGGGGCGCGGCCGTGCTGGCCGGGATGACGACGATCAACATCGGCGACCGCAACGCGGATTTCGTGCGCCGCTACCTGGCGCTCGAACGCATCCGCATCACCGCGGAAGACCTGCAGGGCGTGCACCCGCGCAAGGTCGCGTTCATGGCGGCCACGGGGCGCGCGGCGGTGAAGAAGCTGCGGCGGCAGGTGCCGGGCGCCACCGAGCGTGAAGCCGCGCTCGCCCGCGAGGCCGATCGCGCCCGCACCGCACGGCCGCGTCCGCAGGTCGAGCTGTTCGCGGCGAAGCGTCCGGCCCCGCCGCCACCGGCGCGCCCGCGCATCGAGCTGTTCGGCGCGCGCAGCGCGGCGCCGGCCGGCGGCGTGCGGGCGGCGAACCTATCAAGAAAGCAGGAGGCATGACCGCAGTGCAGAAGATCAAAGTGTTGTGCGTCGACGATTCGGCGCTGATCCGCAGCCTGATGACCGAGATCATCAACAGCCAGCCCGACATGACGGTGTGCGCGACCGCGCCCGATCCGCTCGTCGCGCGCGAACTCATCAAGCAGCACAACCCCGACGTGCTCACGCTCGACGTCGAAATGCCGCGGATGGACGGGCTCGACTTCCTCGAGAAGCTGATGCGCCTGCGGCCGATGCCGGTCGTGATGGTGTCGTCGCTGACCGAGCGCGGCTCGGAAATCACGCTGCGCGCGCTCGAACTCGGCGCGGTCGATTTCGTCACGAAGCCGCGCGTCGGGATTCGCGACGGGATGCTCGACTACGCGGAAAAGCTCGCCGACAAGATCCGCGCGGCGTCGCGTGCACGCGTGCGCCAGGCGCCGCAGCCGCAGGCCGTCGCGCGCGCGGCGGACAGCCACCCGGCCGCGCCGATGATCAACAACCCGCTCGTCAGTACCGAGAAGCTGATCATCATCGGCGCGTCGACGGGCGGCACCGAGGCGATCCGCGAAGTGCTGACGCCGCTGCCGCCGGATGCGCCGGCCGTGCTGATCGCACAGCACATGCCGCCGGGCTTCACGAAGTCGTTCGCGCAGCGGCTGAACGGCCTGTGCCGGATCGCGGTGAAGGAAGCCGAGCATGGCGAGCGCGTGCTGCCGGGTCACGCGTATATTGCGCCGGGCCACGCGCACCTGTTGCTTGCGAGAAGCGGGGCGAACTATATTGCGCAACTGTCGGACGAACCGCCGGTGAACCGGCACCGTCCGTCGGTCGACGTGCTGTTCCGCTCGGCGGCGACGCACGCGGGCAAGAACGCGATCGGGGTGATCCTGACCGGGATGGGCCGCGACGGCGCGGCCGGCCTGCTGGAAATGAAACGCGCGGGCGCTCACACGTTCGCGCAGGATGAAGCAAGCTGCATCGTGTTCGGCATGCCGCGCGAGGCGATCGCGCTCGGCGGCGCGGACGAGATCGTGCCGCTCGCCGAGATGAGCCGCCGCGTGATGGCGCGCCTGGCGACGATGGGCGACCGCGTGCAGCGCGTTTGAATGGAATGTCACGGGGCGCGTGCCACGATACGCGTCCCGACGGAAACGAATCTGGAAAGGAACGACGATGGACAAGAGCATGAAAATCCTGGTGGTGGACGATTTCCCGACGATGCGCCGGATCGTCCGCAACCTGCTCAAGGAACTGGGCTACTCGAACGTCGACGAGGCCGAAGACGGCGCGGCCGGCCTGGCGCGGCTGCGCGGCGGCGGTTTCGACTTCGTGATCTCCGACTGGAACATGCCGAACCTCGACGGCCTCGCGATGCTGAAGGAAATCCGCGCGGACGCGACGCTCACGCACCTGCCGGTGCTGATGGTCACGGCCGAGTCGAAGAAGGAGAACATCATCGCGGCGGCGCAGGCCGGCGCGAGCGGCTACGTCGTGAAACCGTTTACGGCCGCGACGCTCGACGAGAAGCTGAACAAGATCATCGACAAGATGGCGAAGGCCGGGAGCTGACGTGAACGAGCCGATCCATGCCGCGCTGACCGGCGCCGGGTTCAGCGCCGACGGCCAGGCCGAAGGCGCCGATTTCGCGAGCGACCGCATCCTCGCGCGTATCGGCCATGTCACGCGCACGCTGCGCGATTCGATGCGCGAGCTCGGGCTCGACAAGCACGTCGAGCGGGCGGCGGAAGCCGTGCCCGATGCGCGCGACCGGCTGCGCTACGTCGCGACGATGACCGAGCAGGCCGCCGTGCGCGTGCTGAACGCGATCGAAGTCGCGAAGCCGATGCAGGAGCGCATCCAGAACGAGGCCGAGGCACTCGACGCGCGCTGGTCGCAGTGGTACGCGGCACCGATCGAGCACGCGGAAGTGCGCGAGCTGATGGACGATACGCGCACGTTCCTGCGCACGCTGCCGGAATCGACTTCGGCGACCAGCGCGCAACTGCTCGAGATCATGCTCGCGCAGGATTTCCAGGACCTGACCGGGCAGGTGATCAAGAAGATCATGGACATGGTCTACCTGATCGAGCAGCAGCTCCTCACCGTGCTCGTCGAGAACATCGCGCCCGAGCGGCGCGAGCAGTTCGCGGCCACCGCGGCTTTGCTCGCCGCCGAGCAGATGAGCTCGACCGGCAGCCCCGAGTCGCTTCTGAACGGCCCGCAGATCGCGCCGGAAGGCAAAACCGACGTGGTCCAGGACCAGGGGCAGGTGGACGACCTGCTCGCCAGCCTGGGCTTCTGACCCTGCCGCATGCATCGGCGCGCCGCGTGTCGCGGTGCCGCCCGATGCACGCGTCACACGTTCCCCGCACCGCTTTCCCGCGCGCGTCTCACCTGCGAGGCCCAGCGTCGTCCTGCGTCAAATTGACACTTCGGCACACTCAGCAGGCATACTACGCGTCAGCAGCAACGTAGCGTCATTCGTAAGATTTCATATGTTGGAAGGTGGCGCGGGCACGATGGCCGTTCCGCCGGCAACGAAGCCAGTCCCTTGGGGGGGAACGTGAAGCTGAAACGCTTGGGCTGGGCCGTCACGCACGCGACGGCTGCAATGGGTGTGCTGTGGAGCCTCCACGCACACGCGGAACTGGGCGGCGCACCGATGTCGCCGCCGACGGACGATCAGGCCGCAACCGTGCGCGCGCTGCAGCGCGCGATGCGTTCGGCAGACGGCGTGCAGACGAGCACGGCCGCCTATACCGTCCGCGAGATCACGCTCGGATCGGGCACCGTCATCCACGAATACACGTCGGCCGCCGGCAGCGTGTTCGGCCTCGCGTGGCAAGGGCCGACGATGCCGGATCTTGCCTCGCTGCTCGGCAGCTATTTCCCGCAGTACACCGCAGGCGTCCAGGCGGCGCACAAGGCGCGCGGCTGGCGCGCGCCCGTGTCCGTCGACACGAGCGGCCTCGTGATCCGGACAGGCGGCCACATGGGCGCCTTCTCGGGCCAGGCGTGGCTGCCAGCGGCGCTGCCTGCCGGCCTGACCGGCACCGACATCCAGTGACAGCGGGAGAGCGATCTTGAGAATTCCTCGTACATTCAAGCGCTGGCTCGGCGTGCTGGGCCTCGCGGCGGCCACGGCCGTCCTCGTGACGGCATGCGGCGGCGGCGACGGCGGCGGCGGCGGCGGCAGCAGCTCGGGCAACAACGGCAACACCGGTAACGGCGGCTCGGACGGCAATTCCGGGAACACGGCCGTCATCACCGTCAACGCCGGCGTCGCGAACGTGATCAACATCCCGACCGTCAGCCTGAAGGTCTGCGCGCCGGGCACGTCGAACTGCCAGGTGGTCAACAACGTGCTGGTCGATACCGCGTCCTACGGGCTGCGGCTCGTCGGCAGCGCCGTGTCGGGCGTGCTCGGCAGCCTCCCGCAGGTGACGAGCGGCGGCGCGCCGGTCGCCGAGTGCGGCAAGTTCGTGTCGAGCTATACGTGGGGTTCGGTGCGCACGGTCGACCTGTCGATCGGCTCGGAGCAGGCGAGCTCGCTGCCCGTGCAGATCATCGGCGATCTCGGCACGACGAACGTGCCGAGTTCGTGCACGAACGGCGGCGCGTCGGCCAACTCGGCGAGCGCGCTCGGTGCGAACGGGATCCTCGGCATCGGGCCGGCGCCGGTCGACTGCGGCACGACCTGCGCGACGTCGACGTCGACGAACAACAACTACTACGCATGCCCGAACGGCGACAACGCGAACTGCGCGGTGGCGCTCGTGCCGGTGGCGCAGCAAGTGGCCAACCCGGTGCATCGTTTCGCCGACAGCAGCGGCGTGAGCGTGAGCATGCCGACCATCTCGAACAACGGACAGGCGAGTGCGACCGGGACGCTGACGTTCGGCCTGCCCGACCTGACCGGGAAAACCGTGATGACGTCGACCACCACGGGCGACGTCAACGCGACGTTCCTCGGGCGCAACGTGACCGCGTTCTTCGACACGGGTTCGAATGCGTACTTCTTCAACGATTCGTCGCAGACGGCCTGTTCGAAGAACACGCAGTTCTACTGCCCGTCGGCGTCGACCACCTACTCGGCGACGCTAACCGGCCAGAACGGCGTGAGCGGTACGGTATCGATGCCCGTCGTGAACGCGGATTCGCTGTTCTCGAACCCGTCGACGTTCGCGTTCAACGACATCGCGGGTCCGTTCGGCTCGTCCAGCTGGCTCGACGTCGGCATGCCGCACTTCTACGGCAAGACGATCTACTTCGGGATGGACAAGACCGCGAGCGGCGGCGCGGCGCCTTTCGTCGCGTTCTGACGCGGCACGGCAGTACGCTGAAGAGAGGGGGCGAGCGATCGCCCCCTTTTTTATTCGCCGGCCGTGCGCGGCATGACGGGTCCGACCGGCGCGCCGCCGCGTGCGGGCACAGCGCCTACGATGTAATACCGGCATCCGTGCCGGCACGACATCGAGGAGGCAGCGCCATGAACCCGCGCATACAACGCATCACGCCGTTCCTGTGGTTCGACCGCGACGCCGAGGCGGCCGCCGGTTTCTACGTCTCGGTGTTCGACAACGCGCGCATCGTGCACGTCGCGCGCTACGGCAAGGCCGGCGCGCACGCGTCCGGCAGCGCGGAGGGCGCGGTGATGACCGTCGCGTTCGAGCTCGACGGGCAGGCGTTCGTCGCGCTGAACGGCGGCCCCGTGTTCCAGATCACGCCGGCCGTGTCGTTCGTCGTCAACTGCCGGGACCAGGACGAAATCGACCGCTACTGGGCGCGCCTGTCGGAAGGCGGCGACGAGCGCGCGCAGCAGTGCGGCTGGCTGCGGGACCGCTTCGGCGTGTCGTGGCAGGTCGTGCCGGTGCAGATGAGCGAGCTGATGACGGGCGATTCGGCGCGCGCGGAGCGCGTGATGGCGCAGGTGATGACGATGAAGAAGCTCGACCTCGACGCGCTGCAGCGGGCGGCGGCGGGCTAGGGGCCGGGGAGTCGCACGCTGCTGGCGTGAACCGGCGAATCGGCGCCGGGGTCGGGGTCGGGGCCGCGCAAGCCCGCGAGCGGCCGGAGAGGCTGCTAGACCGGTGGCCGGCCGTCACGCATCAGGCGCGTATGGTCGAGGACGCGGTGACCGGGCCCGTACGTGGTGCTTTCGATCTGGACGGCGTCGGCCGGTGCGACCGGGCGCCCGGCGGCATCGACGGACACCGATTCGATCTCGACGACCGGCACGCACCAGGCCGCGCGGGCGCGTTCCGCCGGTTCGCCGCGCGCATCGACGCAGCGGAACGTGAAGCTTGCCGGGAAATCCTGCGCGCGCAGGGTTTGCATCGATCCGTTCCACGCATGGTGCAGCGCGATCGTGCCGGGATGCGGCGCGTCAGGCGCCTGCGCGCCGGGCGGCGGAGCCGGCGTGCCTGCGCAGCCGGCTGTCAGCGCGCAGGCGAGCGACAACGGAACGAGCGGATGACGGAGCATGGTGCGGTTCGACCGGAATCGGCAATGGCGAAGGGTAGCGCGCTTTGCGCGCCTGCGTAATGCCGGCCGGTTAATCGAATGCAGCACACGCTCGCCGATTATCGATCGCACCCGATTTCATTCGGATGTAATCAAATGCTGGATTATCCGGGCTGTCGTTTCTGTCAGGTCTTCAAGATTATTAAAATGACGCGGCATGCAAGTCGATGGCGCCGCATTCCGCTGTTGCAGCCGTTCCCGTGCCACTCCGCACCGTGCCTGCGGGCGATACGGCCGGATACGCGCACTACCCGGAATGTGAAAAGAGATGGAGCCCGTGGAAATTCAAACATATAATGCCGGCGTTGTTTCCGGGGTCGTCTATATAAAACAGGAGGGTAATAAAATGAATTTTTCTGAAGCCGTTCGTTCCGTACTCAATAAATACGCGACATTCGACGGCCGTGCGCGTCGTGCCGAATACTGGTATTTCGTGTTGCTGAGCTTCATCCTTTCGATCGCCACCCAGATCATCGGCGTGGCAGGCCGCAACGCGGGCCTGATCACGGTGCTGCTGCTCGGCGTGCTCGCGCTGGTTTCGCTGGCGCTGATCATTCCGGGCATCGCGGTCAGCGTCCGCCGCCTGCACGATACGGGCCGCTCGGGCTGGTTCCTGCTGCTCGCGCTGATTCCGATCGTCGGCAGCATCCTGCTGCTCGTGTGGACGTGCTCGCGCGGCACCGAAGGTCCGAACCGCTTCGGCGAGGATCCGGTCGCGGTAGCCTGACCGACGCCTGCCCCGACGCGCGACGCCGTCGCGTCGGGGCCCGGTTTCGCGTCGCACCCGTCACGCCGTTTCACCGCTACGCCCTTTCCGGACTTTTCCTCGCTTCGCACCGTCGCCGCTCCGTCCGGCGCCAACCCCCGCCATCGCACCCGCCGGCACGTTTTTCCGCCGCGCCGCACACCGTTCCGTCCCCCGTCCAGCCGCGTTCGCACCGGCTCGCCCGATTCCCCGAAATACCCCCCTTTCCCGGCTTTGCTCGACCGATCGGCGTTTGACGCCTCCATGAATAATCGGTGTCACTGGAAAGCGGCATTCCGCCGTACCCGACTGGAGGCCCCGTGGCAGACGAGAGCGATCTCGACAAGACCGAAGCCGCCACTCCCAGGCGCCGCGAAAAGGCGCGCGAGGAGGGGCAGGTCGCGCGTTCGCGCGAGCTGGCTTCGTTCGCGCTGCTCGCGGCCGGGTTCTATGGCGCGTGGCTGCTCGCAGGCCCGTCGGGCGGGCATCTGCAGGCGATGCTGCGCGGCGCGTTCACGTTCGATCGCGCGACCGCGTTCGACACGAACCGGATGCTGTCGGCGGCCGGCAGCGCGAGCCTCGAAGGCTTCGCCGCGCTGCTGCCGATCCTCGCGCTCACCGGCGTCGCCGCGCTGCTCGCGCCGATGGCGCTCGGCGGCTGGCTGATCTCGTCGAAGACGTTCGAGCTGAAGTTCGACCGCCTGAACCCGATCTCGGGCCTTGGCCGGATCTTCTCGATCCAGGGGCCGATCCAGCTCGGGATGTCGCTTGCGAAGACGCTGGTCGTCGGCGGGATCGGCGGCATCGCGATCTGGCGCAGCAAGGACGAGTTGCTCGGCCTCGCGACGCAGCCGCTCGGCGTGGCGCTGCCCGATGCGCTGCACCTGGTCGCCGTGTGCTGCGGCACGACGGTCGCCGGGATGCTGGTGGTCGCCGCACTCGATGTGCCTTACCAAATCTGGCAGTACAACAAGAAGTTGCGCATGACGAAGGAAGAAGTGAAGCGCGAGCATCGCGAGAACGAAGGCGATCCGCACGTGAAGGGGCGGATCCGCCAGCAGCAGCGTGCGCTCGCGCGCCGCCGGATGATGGCGGCCGTGCCGCAGGCCGACGTGGTCGTCACGAACCCGACGCACTTCGCCGTCGCGCTGCAATACACGGACGGCGAGATGCGCGCGCCGAAGGTCGTCGCGAAGGGCGTGAACCTCGTCGCCGCGCGCATCCGCGAACTCGCGGCCGAACACAACGTGCCGCTGCTCGAAGCGCCGCCGCTCGCGCGTGCGCTGTATCACAACGTCGAACTCGAACGCGAGATTCCCGGCTCGCTGTACTCGGCCGTCGCCGAAGTGCTCGCGTGGGTCTACCAGCTCAAGCGCTTCCGTTCGGAAGGCGGCGCGTTCCCCGCGATGCCGGTCGATCTGGAGGTGCCGGCCGACCTGGACAAGGGCGCGTCGGTGTCCGCCGACGATGAACGCGAAGAGCAGGAAGACACACTCGGCAAGGGAGGTAGAGCATGATTAGCCTCCACGCTTACGTTCGTTCGCTTGGGGGGGCGCAGCCCCCCCATCTCCCGACGGCAGTTGAATCGGGGTCGCGGGCGGCCCGGCGGGAGGCAGCATGAGCACCCCGACCGGCCTGTTCGCGAAGCGCCCGAACATGTTCGCGGGTACCAACCTGCGCGCGCTCGCGGGCCCGATCCTCATCTGCATGATCCTGGGGATGATGATCCTGCCGCTGCCGCCGATGCTGCTGGATCTGCTGTTCACGTTCAACATCGCGCTGTCCGTGATGGTGCTGCTCGTCAGCATGTACACGATGAAGCCGCTCGATTTCGCGGCGTTCCCGAGCGTGCTGCTGTTCTCGACGCTGTTGCGCCTGTCGCTGAACGTCGCCTCGACGCGCGTCGTGCTGCTCGAAGGCCACACGGGCCCGGACGCGGCCGGCCAGGTGATCGAGGCGTTCGGCCACTTCCTCGTCGGCGGCAACTTCGCGGTCGGTATCGTCGTGTTCGTGATCCTGATGATCATCAACTTCATGGTGATCACGAAGGGCGCGGGGCGGATCGCCGAAGTGTCCGCGCGCTTCACGCTCGACGCGATGCCCGGCAAGCAGATGGCGATCGACGCCGACCTGAACGCGGGCCTCATCAACGAAGAGCAGGCCCGCAAGCGCCGCCTGGCCGTGTCGCAGGAAGCCGAGTTCTACGGGTCGATGGACGGCGCGTCGAAGTTCGTGCGCGGCGACGCGATCGCCGGCCTGATCATCATGGCGATCAACGTGATCGGCGGGCTGATCGTCGGGATGGTCCAGCACGACATGACGTTCGCCGCGGCCGGCACGAACTACACGCTGCTGACGATCGGCGACGGCCTCGTCGCGCAGATCCCGTCGCTCGTGATCTCGACCGCGGCCGGCGTGATCGTGTCGCGCGTCGCGACCGACGAGGACATCGGCACGCAGATCACCGGCCAGCTGTTCACGAACCCGCGCGTGCTGAACATCACCGGCGCGATCATCGTGCTGATGGGGCTGATCCCCGGCATGCCGCACTTCGCGTTCCTCGCACTCGGCGGCGGCGCGATCTGGCTGGCCCGCACGCAGACCAAGCGCGCGGCGGCCCGCAAGGCGGCCGGCGACCTGACCGACATCGCGCCTCCGGCCGTGCTGCCGTCTGACAGCCACGAGGCGACCTGGGACGACGTGCAGCTGATCGACCCGCTCGGCCTCGAAGTCGGCTACCGGCTGATTCCGCTCGTCGACAAGAACAGCGACGGCGAACTGCTCAAGCGCATCAAGAGCATCCGCAAGAAATTCGCGCAGGAAATCGGCTTCCTGCCGCCGGTGATCCATATCCGCGACAACCTCGAACTGCGGCCGAACGCGTACCGGATCGCGCTGAAGGGCGTCGAGATCGGCGTCGGCGAAGTGTTCCCGGGCCAGTGGCTCGCGATCAACCCCGGCCAGGTGACGGCCGCGTTGCCGGGCGCCGTCACGCAGGATCCCGCGTTCGGGCTGCCGGCCGTGTGGATCGACGTCGCGATGCGCGAACAGGCGCAGGTGTACGGCTACACGGTGGTCGACGCGAGCACGGTCGTCGCGACGCACCTGAACCATCTGGTCGTCCAGCACGCAGCCGAACTGCTCGGCCGCCAGGAAGTGCAGTCGCTCGTCGAGCGCACCGGCAAGGATGCGCCGTCGCTCGTCGAGGACCTCGTGCCGAAGACGATTTCGCTGACGACGCTGCAAAAGGTGCTGCAGAACCTGCTCGAGGAAGGCGTGCCGATCCGCGACATGCGCACGATCCTCGAGGCCGTGTCCGAACACGCGGGCCGCGGCGATGCGTTCGAGATCACGGCCGCGGTGCGGCTGTCGCTCGGCCGCGCGATCACGCAGCAGTGGTATCCGGGCGCCGGCGAAATGCAGGTGATGGGCCTCGACTCGAATCTGGAGCGCGTGCTGTCGCAGGCGCTCGCCACCGGCGCGAACCCGGGCCTCGAACCCGGCCTCGCGCACAACCTTCTGACCGGCACGCAACAGGCGATGCTGCGTCAACAGAATCTCGGGCTGCCGCCCGTGCTGCTCGTGCAGCACGCGCTGCGCGCGATGCTCGCGCGTTTCCTGCGCCGCAGCCTGCCGCAATTGAAAGTGCTGTCGTATGCCGAAGTGCCGGACACACGCACGATCAAAGTCGTTAACGTCATCGGGGGTTCCGCTTGAACATTCGCAAATTCACCGGCGCAACGAGCCGCGACGCACTTCGTCTCGTGCGCGAGGCACTCGGCGCCGACGCGGTCGTGCTGTCGAACCGCACGCTCGATGACGGCAGCGTGGAAATCGTCGCACTGGCAGATTCGGACCTGGCCGCCGTGGCGCCGCCGGCTGTGGCGCGCCCGCGCATCGCTGCGCCGCGCATGCCGGAATCGGTGCCGGCCGCCGCCGTGCCGGGCATCGTGTCGCGCCCGGGTGCGGCGCTGGCCCGTCCGACGGTCAATCCGTATGCAGCAGGCGAAGGCGGGCTGCCGGACGTGTTCTCGTCGGTGTTCGGCGCAAGCGCCGATGCGGACGACACGGCGGCGCAACCTTCGGCGATCGATGACGACGCACTGGCCGCGGCAGCGCCGTCTTCCGCCGCCCCCACGCCGACTGCCGCCGCACCGGCCGCAGCCTCCGAACCCGCACCGTGGCTGGTCGAGCACGCGAAGCGCCTGACACAGCAGCGCGACGCGCTGATGGCGCGTGCGCAAGCGACGCGCGCCGCGCTCGCCTGCG
>NZ_JAAGPG010000236.1:0-12296 GCF_017104665.1 Burkholderia sp. Se-20378
CGAACTGGCGGAACGCTTCGCCGAAGCCCGGCGTCGCGGTCACGACGCCGTCCTTCCAGCTGCTCGGGTTGCGGTCGCCTTCGACGTTCAGCGGGGCCAGCACCTCGCCGCAGAACTTCGCGGACTCGTCGAGCACGGCCTGCGCCGTGTCGTAACCGGCATCCTCGAAGCCCGGCAACTGCGCAACGGCGTCGATGCCGGCCAGTTCCTTCAGCACGAACAGCATGTCCTTGACGGGGGCGTTATAGCTCATGGTCGATGTTCCAATCAGACGGGGTATGAGGGGCGCTATGGAGCGAGAGGCGGGAAAACCGGCTCAGGCCCGGGCGACGACGTGAGGCATCGTAATGCCACGGCGGGTGATTTCTATTGTCATATCCGGCCCATGTGGTGACAAAATCGGCCACGGGATGTGGGGGTGAGGCGGGAAAATGCCGGCTGGGTGCGGGTTTGGCCGGTACCGATTTTTATTATTCAGACGAATCGGCGAGCAATCGGCGTGCCCTGCCGAAGCTATCCGGCTGAGCCATTGCGGCACGAAGTGAATGCGCTGCATCGCCTCGACCGCGAACGGCGGAAAACCGCGCCGGGGCAATCACCATGACCCGGTCGACCCACGACACATCCGACTCATCTCCTCCCGGAGTTCGCGCTTGCGCGTGCGTTTTGTCGGCCGGTTCAACCCGGGTCAGCTTGTTCCATGGGCGCCCCTCGATCCTCGACAAGCACATCGGAAGTCGAGTTCTGCAGAACATTCAAAGCAGAACACGCCCCATTCGTTCATGGTGCGAATTTTAACGGGGTCGCATGGATTGGATCCCGTGCAGGCAGACGTACCGGACGTTCGTATGCGGCGGCATCGAAAAGGACCCTGTTACCGAAGAAATATCAGACAAGAATCGATCTCGTTAACACCGATTGTGTAAATGTATTTACACAATAAGAATTCATGTAAATGAATTTACACAGTCATGGTGAGCGCATGCCAACCGATGTGACGACCGCTTCAATCGATCCGGATGAGCCGCCTGGTGACGAGGCAATGGAGTCGCGCATTGCACGCTTGATGCCGACGCTGACTCCGGCACATCGGCGCGTGGCGGAATTCGTGCGAACGAATCTCGTCCGCGCGGCAACGATGCGAATCGACGAATTCGCTGCCGCGGTCGACGTGTCGGTCGCCACCGCCAACCGGTTTGCGCGTGCGCTCGGCTTCGATGGTTATCCGCATTTTCGGGCGAGTCTGGTTCCTGACCTCGAGGCAATCTTTGCACCGGTCGAGCGCTTGCGCAGCGCCCTTGAATCAGAGGCGCCCGGGGCCCAGGCGCTGGGTACTGCGCTGGCGCGCGAGGCGGAAAACATCGAAGCGTGTTTCCGTGCACTGGATCCGCATGCCTGCGATCTGGCCGTGAAAGCCATCGTGGACGCCGACCGGGTTTTCATTCTCGGGTATGGCTCCAGCGGTTATCTCGCAAGCTTGATGGAACACGGGCTGATTCCCTACCGGAACAACGTGCGGGCACTGTCGACGGGAGGCGGGCCGGAGCATGCCGCACGCCTCCTTTTCGATGTCACGGCACGTGACCTGGTCATCGCGATTGCCTTTCCCCGTTATGTGCGCGACACGATCACACAGGCGGAACGTGCGCATCAGCAGGGTGCCCGGCTGCTTGCCCTGACGGATAGTCCGGCGTCGCCACTGGCAGGGTTTGCAGACGCCTCACTGTTCGTCAACGCAAAACGACAACTCACGGCGTGCTCCAACGCGACGATCCTCGCGCATATCGAAGCACTGTGCGATGCCGTTGCCCGTTGCATGCCAAAGTCCGCAGCTTCGTCGAAGAGGATGACCGAGTTTGCAATGCCCTGGATTTATCAATCCGGGCGCAATTGAGGAAGGTGCCGATGAGAGGCGCCGGCAGGTGTTTCATCACGGTTGCGTGATCGTTGCGCGTCTGAGCGAAGGAGGTGGATTCCGGGAAGCGAACTCGAAATTGTCGACATTACCGGTGCCAGGAACACATCGCTACTGCATTCCCGATGATCGGGACTGACGATATCGGAAACAGTAGCCTCCAGCGGGTAGCTCAAGCATCGTGCATGCAGGGCCGCGCGAGAATTTCCCGCGCAGAACTCTCGAGGGGGAGGCTGCCCGGGCTTCATGCCGCTCACTCGATCGTGGCGGAAGATGGGCTGGTTGTGATCATGGCACACGGGCGTTCGAACAGAATAAGGCGGAAAGCCACGCATGTCGGACGCGCTATTTTTCAATAGAGCAAAGCGTAGAGTGAATCGGTAGACGAATGGGGCTGCACGTGTCGATGCGTGACGGTTGCCCGGATCTCCGAAAATTTGAAACGCAGGCACGAGACTGTGTGGTGACGCAATGGACATCTTGTTAGTGGAAAACGATCCTCTTCAGGCAAACGTTTTCGAAAATGCAATACGAAATCTGGATAGGGAGATATGCAAAGTGCGTGATGGCCAGCACGCCGTGCAGTTTCTCCGGACTCAGCGTGTTGAGCTGGTTGTGCTTGACTGGCATTTACCCAGCATGAGCGGTCTGGAAGTATTGCGCTGGATACGCGCGAATCTCGGCGACGAACCTACCGTGCTGTTTCTGACCGCCCGGGTTCTCGAAGCGGACGTCGTTGCCGCGCTCGACGCGGGGGCCGACGAGTACATCGTGAAGCCGTTTCGGGAAATCGAACTTGCTGCGCGCGTCAAGGCGTTGCTGCGTCGATACGGTCACGGACGGAAGCAGGCCGACCTGACCCGGGTGGGTGCCTACGTACTGGATCCGACGATGAAGAGCGTGTCGCTTCGTGATGAGACGGTCGATTTGACGGAGAAGGAGTTCGCGTTGGCAAAATGCCTGTTCGACAACGTCGGCAGGGTCATTTCCCGAGATACGCTCGAGGCACTCGCGTGGGGGAGGCCGCTCGACGGCTCGTCGAGGAGCCTCGATACTCACGTGTATCGACTTCGGCAAAAATTGACGCTTCGTCCGGAAAACGGCTTTCGTTTGAGTGCCGTGTACACGCACGGCTATCGGCTCGACGAGGTCGACGGCGCGTCTCCGGCGGCCTCGAGGGAGAGCGGGCAGCGAGAAATGCCGAAGGAAGCAAATTCGGTAGTGAAGCCCGAGGCGGTCCATGCAGCATGAAACGCCTTAGTGCCGGAACCGGGCGTTACCGGACGGCACCTCGAAGCGAAAACCGCGCGACGACGAATTGACGGAAAGAGGCGATTTGTCGTCGCCCGGCCGGCTTGAATCACGCAATTCCGGGCAGTGTCGGGGCCAAGGTCGAGTCACTGCGGCAGATCGCTCCGCTGTTTGATCGGGACCATTCCCCGGTACAACGGATTCTTGCGGAAACGAGCGGAATACAACCAAGGCAACGGCACCGTTCGAAATTGGCGCTGACCTTTGCCGAGCGGGGTAAATCTCGCGAACACTCGTAGCCGCTCTAATAGTCGGCGTGCATGCCGTGTCCGCGCGCCGACCAGAACAGTGCCCATCGTGCTGCGGATGCAATGATATGAGCCTTGTACGCCGGACAATCCTCGACAGGGCCAAGCTCCTGATTGTCCGCAGGATACGCGCGCATGTTCAGGACATGTGCCACGCCATGCGTTTCCGCATAGCTGCTGGCGCAGTTCATCAGCCGACGGCCGTAATCGGCGAGCTGATCCGGGAGATGGTTAAGCCAGGCTTCGTCGAACAAGCGCTCGCCCAGCGCATCCTCGCAATCGCGCAGGAACTGTGCGCGGAAACTCCATCGTTCCCACTCGCCACCGAGCGAGGCGTTGCTGTAGAAAGGTAGCCCGTCGCTATCGGGCAGCAGTGCCATCACCCAGTAGCCATGGAACGACCGGACCCATTCCTCAATCGTCGGTGGCTTGTTTGGCGCGCCTTCGTACCGGGATCGTATCCAGTTATCGGCCTCAGGGTCGTAGCCAACGCGCGGCGGCCTCAAGGTCTCGTAGGGCGAGATCTGGATCTCGAAAAAGCGCTGCCGCACTTCTTCCTGTCGGGCATTGTCGATCGGAGCGAAGGTAAACGGCACAGGCTGCATCCAGTCATTGGCCGTTCCAAGTTGGCCGAGCCGACAGTAAAACTCTTCTTCCGCCGCCGGCCTGGCTTTACCAAGCGGATTCCAGTCAAGTCCCATACCCCGCCCGCCTCTTGTCATCTCAGTTTCAAAACGCCTGAGCCATCTAGCCGCTCCCCCTGCCACTTGCAAGTTCCGCATGCAATGGCATGGGTTCATCCGCCTGCCGGTTCAGGACCTTCGTCGTCAGTCCACGCAATTTCCCGGCGCTGTCTTTCAGATAGTTTCAGCGTTTTCCCTCCGGCGTGCGTCATGATGACGCCGGTCATGATGGTCTCACCGAAGTCGCATTGTACGAACGAGGATTGGCGCAAGTCGGCAAACGAAAGATCGGCCCCAGTAAATCTGACTCTTTCGAAAAAACTGGCGCGCAGGTCGCTACGCGTCAGTATGGCGTTGGAAAAATCAACATCGATGAAATCGTTCCAGCATAGGTTGGATTCGGTGAGTTCGGTATTGGAGAAACGAACACCGTTGATTTCAGAACGCCCGAAAAAGGTGCGAGGCAAGGTGAGGTTTGACAGGTCTTCGCGGTCGCCAAGAAATATGCGGAAGAAGCTGACACCCAAGGGCTCCTCATCGTCGGCCTGTGGCAGGTGATCGGGTATCGGCGGGATGCTGTCCGGATCGAGGTGGCGTTCCTGGAGGCGCCGGCAAGATTCTTCGTAGCTCAGTCTTGTCATGACTCGGGGAGAAATTCGGATTTTCGTATGCGAAGCAGATTAGGATGAGTAACAGGAGGCACCGATATCTCATCGGGAATATGCGCGGCCCCAAGACGTCCACCCCGAACAATGCACGTGTTTTCAGACCTCTTCCACACATTTCCAACGATTCAGCCAATTGAATCGGGTGTCTCAAACAATCGTCAGCCGCGGCTGGACCGCTGAGAGACAGGGGTTGATCGCGACGGTCCCGCATGAGCGCTTTCTGGCTGTCTGCAGGGTAGATCCGCCGTCTCGGTTTCATTGGCCCCTCGCTGCCATGTAGCCTCAAGTGTGTTGCATCGACGGGTTGAATCCGCAGTCGGCAGCCGCCGCCCCCTACTTCACCGCCACCAACGGCCCGACAAACGCCTCGAAGTGCGGCAACCAGATCGGTATCGCCTCCTTGACCGAGAACATCCCGTGGCCGTTGCTGCCGAACGCCGGCTCAACAATCATCTGCCCGCGCCCACCCGCCCCCTGAAACGCGGCAAACCACGTCGCCACGACCTCCGGCGCAAAATACTTGTCGTTCTGCACGTAATGCCAGAGTACCGGCACCCGTGTCGTGCTCGCGAAATGCCCGATCGTGTCGGCCATCTGCTTCGGATCGCACGGCATGCCGGGATGAGTCGTCGGGTTCCCCCCACGCCCACCCGAGAAGTTCACCACTGCAACCACCCCTTGCGGCGCGTAGCTCGCCGCCGCCAGCGAAGCAAACCCGCCCGCCGACTGCCCGACCAGCACGATGCGGTTTCGATCCACCTGCGGCAACGTCTGCGCGTACCGCACCGCCGCGAGCACATCGCGCGCGGCCTGCTGGCCCGCAGCAAGGTAATCGGGATGCCGGCACGACCCGGCATCCTCTTCATCGACCCCGCCCGTCGCGCCGTACCCACGGCGGATCGGCACGATGACCGCGAAACCAAGCTGCACGAACGTCCGGATCTGCGGCAACGCACGGTATCTGCGCACCTTCGGCCGGTCGCGCGGATCGGGCGGGCTGCCGTGGCTCAGCACGATCAGCGGAAAGGGTCCGAGGCCGTCCGGCATGTAGGTGGTGGCAACGATGTCCCGCGCGCTCGCCCCTTCATCGACCGGGACCTTGACGACGGTTTCATGCAAGTCCGGCGCGATGGCCGTGTCATCGACCGCCGTCGCCGCACAGCCGACGACGGAAGCGATCAACGCGCCCGAGATCAGCACGCGACACAAACGGATGGCGATCCGGTTTCGACCAACGACGATGCTCATGGGTGATCTCTCCACGAATCCGCAGCCGACGCGACGGCCCACGCTGCCGCGACACATACGGCGAAGGCGTCAGTGTATCCGGGCAGCGGCGCGGCCGGGCCAGTCGTACGTGCGCAGCCCGCACCGGCACCGCAACGCCCCCACCCGCCGTCCGATCACCACCGGTAACTGACATCCCCCGTCACCATCAACCGCGTGCCATAAAAACACCCACCCGCCGAAAAGCACGACGACACATAAGTCCGGTCGAACAGGTTGTTCACGTGCGCGGCAACGCGCCACCCCTTCCACGCGGGCCGTTCAACGCCAAGGTCATAGGACAGCCCAAGATCGAACAGCACGACAGCCGGTACATCGAACGTATTGACGTTGTCGCCCGCACTGCGCCCGACATAACGCACACCACCACCCACCTTCAACCCGCGCAACCCCGGCCGATCGACCGCATAGTCCAGCCACAGCGATGCGAGATGGCGCGGCACCGCCGCCACGCGCTTGCCAACGACGGTCGGGTCCGTATCGGCCTGCACCGTCGTATCGAGATACGTGTACGCGGCGATCACATCCAGTTGCTTCCACACGCGCGTACGCCCTTCCAGCTCGATCCCGCGTGATCGCACCTCCCCCGTCTGCACGCTGAAGAACGGATGCTCGGGATCGGCGGTCAGGACGTTGCGCTGGCGAATATCAAACGCCGCGATCGACGCGTTCTGCAGCCGATCCGGCGACTGATAGCGCAGCCCGACCTCGAACTGCTTCGCCTTCGTCGGCGTGAACGGCTGACCATCGAAACGCGTGCCGAGCGCCGGCTCGAATGAGGTCGAATAGCTCATGTACGGCGCAAAGCCGCTATCGAACAGATAAACCGCCCCCGCGCGCCCCGTGAACGCCCGCGTACTCTGCCGCACGCTCGCGGACCGCAGCAGGTCATCGGTCGTCGTGCGCGACCACTCCTCACGCCCGCCGAGCGTAAAGACCCACCGATCCCAACGCACCTGATCCTGCAGATAAACGCCGATCCGGTCAGGCGTCTGACGCGTCTGCTGCGCGACCGGCGGCACGGTAAACGGCTGCCCGTAATCGGGCGCACGCGTATCGAGCGGAGGCGCCGCGCCGAAGCCCGACCCGACGAGATTCGCCACCGCATGCTCATACGACAGGCCGGCCAGCACCGTATGCTCGACCGGCCCCGTCATCACGCGCATCTCCGCCTGGTTGTCGAGTGCGAGATGGTTCACGTGCTCGCGCGACCAGGACAACGAACGGTTCAGCACGCCCGGCGACAGATATGGCGCGATGAAATTGACGGCCGCGCCCGCGAAGTCGACATCGAGGTGCGTATAGCGCACGTTCTGCCGGACCTTCCACGTCGAGTTGAATCGATGCTCGAACGCATAGCCGATCATTGCCTGCGTGCGGTCGTACGTATCGAATCCAGGCAGCCCCGGAAAGAAGTGCGTCGGAATCCGCCGTCCCGCATCCGGCCAAAGCGTACCGACGGCCGGCAGCCAGCCCGCGAAGTTGTTGTGCGGATCGCGCTGGAACGACCCCAGCAGCGTGAAACTCGTATCGGCATTCGGCTGCCACGTCACCGACGGCGCGACGACGATCCGCTGCTGCCGCGAATAATCGATCTGCTCGTCCGCGCGACGCGCGAGGCCGTCGATCCGGTAGCGCCACGTGCCGTCCTTCGTCACCGGCCCGCTGAAATCGAATGCAAGCTGCCCGCGATCGCGGTTGCCGGTCTGCACGGCGAGCAGGTGCTGCGCATCGCGCGTCGGCCGCTTGCTGACCATGTCGACGATGCCGCCGGGGCTCGCCTGCCCGTACAGCACCGACGCCGGGCCGCGCAGCACGTCGATGCGTTCGAGCGTCCACGGATCGACGACGCTCGCGGCCCAGTTCACGCCTTTCGGCAACGGCAGGCCGTCGAGCATCTGCGGATTGATCGCCGCCGCCGCGAAGCCGCCGAAGCCGCGCAGGAACACGCTCTCGAGCACGCCGCCGGGGCGCGAATCCGCGTAGGCGCCCGGCGTGTAGCGCAGGCTGTCGCCGACGCTATGCACGTCCTGCCGGTCCATCTGTTCGCGCGTGATGACCGACAGGCCCTGCGGCACCTCGACGATCGCCGTGTCGGTCTTGGTGCCCGCGCGCGACACGTCGGCCGCGATGCCCTGCACCGGGCCGACGCCCGTCTCGCGTCGCCCATCGACGACGATCGGCGCGAGCAGCGGCGCATCTGCCGCGGGCTCGCCCGCATCCGGCGCATCCTGCGCCGAAACAGCAACCGGCATCGCGGTCGCGCAGGCCAGTACGGCCGCCCAGCCCGGCACGCGCCGCAACGCCGCGCGCGGCAACGGAAATCCTGGCCGCGCACGGCGGCCGGTGTGTGATTGATTCATCTCGGGTTATCCGGAAAGCGGAGACGGACGTCGGCGGATACGCCGCGCCGTTAAGCAGGGAGACGGGCCGCTCATGCAACGGCGACCTCGACTGAACAGCGAATAGGAATCATTTACGTCGACGCGGCGCGGGTAAATGCCGGTGGACGCAATCGACGAATGTGCGGCGCGCATTGATCGGCCGCAGGTTTATTCGTCTGACGTTAACAAAATGTCACGTTTGAATATCGTTATCCTGAACGACCAAACGAATGATCGGATGATAGGATAGCGACACCCTCTAGTTTCAAGCGAAACACGCAATGTCAAGCCTGCCCCCGGCCACCCGACACTCGCTCGTCGATTCGGCGATCGAGATCCTCAAATCCAATATCACTTCCGGCATCTGGCGCGTCGGTCAGCGCATTCCGACCGAACTCGATCTCGCGAAGCAGCTCGAGGTCGGGCGCAACACGGTGCGCGAAGCGGTTCGCACGCTCGCGTATTCCGGCGTGCTCGAAGTGCGCCAGGGCGACGGCACCTATGTGCGCCGCAATGTCGACCCGGCCGAGACGATGCGCGACGTCGATCGTGCCGCGCGCAGCGATCATCTCGAACTGCAGTGCATGCTCGAAACGGAATGCGCGCGCTATGCGGCGCGCCGGCGCACCGACGAGGATCTCGCGACGCTGCGCAAGCTGCTGAAGGCACGCGGCGAGCGTGAAGCGTCGCGCGACGTGAAGAAGTTCGTCGAGCGCGACCGCGCATTTCACATCGCCGTGGCCGCCGCCTCGCACAATCACGCGCTGGAAGCGCTGTATCGCTATTTCTCGGGCTCGATCCTCGCGAACGTCGAGGACATCCTCGTCGAACTCGACGAGGCCGAGATTCCCGAGCCGGACATGCGGGCGCACCAGGCCGTGCTCGACGCGATCGAACAGCGCGACGAGAACAAGGCGGTTCGCGCGACGCTCGCGATCCTCAAGCCGCAGATGACCTGGCTCGAAACCCGCGAGACGCCGGCCGCCTGACGCGCCCGGCCCGCCAGGTGCACACTAGGCGGCGACGGCCTCGATCACGTCGATCTGCCCGTCCGGTGCGGAGCGAACTCCGGCGGGCCGCCAGCCGGCGGCGGCGAGCAGCGCGTCGTATTCGTCCCGCGTGCGCTCGCGGCCGCTGCCCCAGCACATCATGTGGATGTCGTAGAGCTTCGAGAAATGCGCGACGCCCGGGGCCGGTACGACCCGTTCGATCACGAACACGCGCGCGCCGTCCCGCGCGCTTGCGCGCGCCTGCTTGAGGATCGCCACGCACTCGTCGTCGTTCCAGTCGTGCAGGATCAGCTTCAGCAGGTAGACGTCGGCCGCCGGCACCGCATCGAACATGTTGCCGCCCGCCTTGCTGCAGCGCGCGCTCACGCCCATCCGCTGCGCCCAGTCATCCGCATCGCCGTCGATCACTTCGGGCAGGTCGAACACGACGCCGGTCAGCGACGGGAACCGCCTTAGCAGGCTGCACAGCATGTGCCCCTGGCCGCCGCCGATGTCGCACGCATGCGTGCCTTGCGCGAACGTGATGTCGCGCAGCGCATCGACGACCTGTTCCGACTGCACGGTCGAGAAGCTCGACATCGCACGCTTGAAATCGGTCCGGTAGCGTTCGTGGTCCTTCGCATAATCGAACGCCATCGCGCCGAACTCGCGCACGAAGCCGTTCTGCTGCCCCTCGCGCACCATGTCGGGCAGGTGCGCCCAGATCGCGTAATGCTCGGGCCCTTCCTGCAGCAGCACGAAATCGCGCAGCGTGCTCGGGGCATCCGCATGCAGCAGCGCCCCCGACGCGGTGGCCCGGAAGCCGCGACGCGTGTCCTCGTCGAGCAGGCCGAGCGACGCGAGCGCGCGCAGCAGCCGGTACAGCAGCGGCTCGTCGACGTCGAGCTTCGCCGCGAGCGCGGCCGACGACACCGGCGTGTCGGTCGTCACCGCATCGAACACGCCGAGCCGCGTGCCCGCATACAGGATCCGGCTGCGCCACCGTCCGAACAGCGTATCCAGCACCTGTTTTGCCGCATTTTCCATAAAGTACTCCTGAACATGAACCGACCGCACCGGCGCGTGACGCACCGGGCGATCGCATCGTCAATGAAGCATGCGGATCACTGCTCGTGCAGGAATTCCCGGATCGGGTAGCCGACGTGGCGCTGCGCATCGAGCGTGTAGCCGAGGATGCGGTCGCCGCGCTTGAGCTCCGTGATGTTGTGCACGCTGCCTTTCGGCCCGAGCACGCGCACGTGCCAGTCGTCCTGCGCGATGATGTTGATCGCGCGATTGGCGGCATTCTTCGCCTCGATCAGCAGCAGCGGCCGCGTCTCGACCTTCGCGCGCCCGACCACGACGCGGCGCGCCTTGCCCTGCACGTTGACGGCGAGGATCTCCGCGCCCGATTCGAGCTCGGCGAGATAGCGCGTGCGGTTGTCCGGCGCGACGACATACGAATGGAGCGCGGCCGCGTTCACGCGGAACGGGCGCGTCGGCATGTACGGCAGCGGGTGCGTCTCGCTGCTGATGAGGATCATGCCGGTCGAATACGAGCCGACGAGGATGCCCTCGTCCTGTTCGAAGCGCGAGCAGGTATCGACGCACACGCGTTCGCCCGGCCCGAGGTGCGTGAGCCCGATGATCTCGATTTCCTCGAGCTGCAGATCCTCGACGGTGTCGCTGCAGATCGACACGAGCTGCGTGGCCTGGCCAACCTGCGTCGGCGTGACCAGCACACCCTCGGGGCCGCGCTGCAGCACGTTCAGCGTCACCTCCGCATCCTCCAGGTCGGCAACGACGGTGATCAGCTCGCCCGACGCCTGATCGGCGGCCGCCAGCAGGATCTCGAGCGGGATCTTGCTCGGGTCCTGCAGGAATTCGACGAGCAGCCACGGCGTGGTCGTCGACAGCTCGCACGCGCGCGTGAGCGTCGCCTCGCCCGTCACCTCGATGAACACGCCGATCTCGACGCCGTCCGGCACCGCGAAATCAACCGGCAGGCCATCCTTCACGAGGATGATCTGCACCTGCTCGAGCAGCGCGGCATCGGCCGGCTGCCGATCGACGACCGCGACCTTGCACGCGCTCGGCGGCAACCGCCCGGCCTGCTCCGCATCCTTCACGACGAATGCGGACACGCCGACATGCAGCGCTTCCTCGGTGATCTCGTCCGCGAGCTCACCGATGTTGCGCAGGTCAATCCAGGAAAGCTTCTTCAAGGCCAATCTCCTTCGAAGGGGATAACGCAGGTTGAGTGACAGAATGAAACTAGCGGCTGACGGAAACGACCGAACGCGACGCGGCGGCCCTCATCCGGCAATCCACCCAGCCGGCGCCCGGTTCGTAGCCGGCAAGCCGGATACCGGGCGCGACATCGGCGAGACCGACGCGCGCGCCGTCGTCGGTCCGGAAACGCACTGCGCGGTCGCCGCGCATCACGACGCGCGTGTTCGCGCCGGATGCGCTGCGCGTGTGCAACGCAACGAGCGGCGCGGATTCGATCCGCACGCGGCCGACCACGATCGCGCGCGTGTCGCCCGCCGCGCCGACCGTCAGGATCCGCTCGCCCGAACGCAGCAGCGAAAGCTGGCGCGCGCGGTCGCCGCCGCAGAACACGAACGATTCGGCCGAGCCCGCGTCGATGCCGAACGTGAGCGGCTGGCCCGGCGGATGCGCGGCGCCGGCCGCGACGACGAGCAGCATGCTGGTCGCGCTCGCGCCGGCCAGCACGCACTCTTCGCCGTCCAGCTGCGAACAGCCGTCGATCACCGCATGCAGCCCGACGCCGAGCGGCTCGACGCGCTG
>NZ_JAAGPG010000237.1:0-12485 GCF_017104665.1 Burkholderia sp. Se-20378
TGCCCGATCACCAGTGGGACGTGCCGCTCGACTACGAAGCGTATACGGCGATCGGCGCGGTGGTCGGCCACGGCGGCATCGTGCTGCATGACGACACGTCGAACCTCGCCGAGCTGGCCGAATACGCGATGAAGTTCTGCGCGATCGAATCGTGCGGCAAGTGCACGCCGTGCCGGATCGGTTCGACACGTGGCGTCGAGACGATCGCGCGCATCCGCCACGGCGACACGTCGGAGCGGCAGGTCACGCTGCTGCGCGACCTGTGCGACACGATGCTGGCTGGTTCGCTGTGCGCGATGGGCGGCATGACACCCTACCCGGTGCTGTCCGCGCTCGACCATTTCCCCGAAGATTTCGGGCTCGCTGCCGGCAAACATGCCGCGTCGGGTCCGGTCAAGGCTGCGGCCTGACCCAGAAGGAGCCCTGCATGTCCCTCGACACGAACAACGTCCGCCAAGGCGGCTGCGGCTCGGGCCAATGCGCGTGCAAGAGCGCCGCGCAGGCGCGTGCCGGCAACCCGTTCGACGATACCGACTACGGCACGCCCCAACGGCATGCCGATACCGACGTCACGCTCGAAATCGACGGCCAGCCGGTCACGGTGCCGGCCGGCACGTCGGTGATGCGTGCGGCGATCGAAGCCGGCGTCAACGTCCCGAAGCTCTGCGCGACCGATTCGCTCGAACCGTTCGGCTCGTGCCGGCTGTGCCTCGTCGAGATCGAAGGCCGGCGCGGTTATCCGGCGTCGTGCACGACGCCTGCCGAAGCGGGCATGAAGGTGCGCACGCAGTCGGACCGGCTGCAGTCGCTGCGTCGCAACGTGATGGAGCTGTACATCTCCGACCATCCGCTCGACTGCCTCACCTGCCCCGCCAACGGCGACTGCGAGCTGCAGGACATGGCAGGCGTCGTCGGGCTGCGCGAGGTGCGTTACGGCTTCGACGGCGCGAATCATCTGCGCGACAAAAAGGACGAGTCGAATCCGTACTTCACGTACGACCCGTCGAAGTGCATCGTCTGCAACCGCTGCGTGCGCGCCTGCGAGGAAACGCAGGGCACGTTCGCGCTGACGATCGCCGCACGCGGCTTCGAATCGCGCGTCGCTGCGGGCGAAAGCGAATCGTTCATGGCGTCGGAATGCGTGTCGTGCGGCGCGTGCGTCGCCGCGTGCCCGACCGCCACGCTGCAGGAAAAATCCGTCGTGCAACTCGGGCAGGCCGAACACTCGGTCGTCACGACCTGCGCGTACTGCGGCGTCGGCTGCTCGTTCAAGGCCGAGATGAAGGGCACGCAGGTCGTGCGCATGACGCCGCACAAGAACGGCCTTGCGAACGAGGGCCATGCGTGCGTGAAGGGACGCTTCGCATGGGGCTACGCCACGCACAAGGACCGCATCACGAAGCCGATGATCCGCGAGAAGATCACCGACCCGTGGCGCGAAGTCAGCTGGGACGAAGCGCTCACCTACGCGGCAACGCAATTCCGCAAGCTGCAGCAGAAGTACGGCCGCGACTCGATCGGCGGCATCACGTCGTCGCGCTGCACGAACGAGGAAACCTACCTCGTGCAGAAGCTGGTGCGCGCCGCGTTCGGCAACAACAACGTCGACACCTGCGCACGCGTGTGCCACTCGCCGACGGGCTATGGCCTCAAGACGACGCTCGGCGAATCGGCCGGCACGCAGACGTTCGCGTCGGTCGGCCAGGCCGACGTGATCGTCGTGATGGGTGCGAACCCGACCGACGGCCACCCGGTGTTCGGTTCGCGGCTGAAGCGGCGCGTGCGTGAAGGCGCGAAGCTGATCGTGATCGACCCGCGCCGCATCGACGTCGTCGACGGCCCGCACGTGAAAGCCACCCACCACCTGCAGTTGCGCCCCGGCACCAACGTCGCGATCGTCAACGCGCTCGCGCACGTGATCGTCACCGAAGGGCTCGTCGCCGACGCATTCGTCGCCGAGCGCTGCGAGACGCGCGCGTTCGAGCAATGGCGCGACTTCGTCTCGCGTGCCGACAACTCGCCCGAGGCGACCGCCGACGTGACGGGCGTGCCGGCCGAGTTGGTACGCGAAGCCGCGCGCCTCTATGCGACGGGCGGCAATGCAGCGATCTATTACGGACTGGGCGTGACCGAACACGCGCAGGGCTCGACGACGGTGATGGGCATCGCGAACCTCGCGATGGCGACCGGCAACATCGGCCGCGAAGGCGTCGGCGTCAATCCGCTGCGCGGCCAGAACAACGTGCAGGGCTCGTGCGACATGGGCTCGTTCCCGCACGAGCTGCCCGGCTACCGGCACATCGGCGACGAGGTCGTGCGCACGCAGTTCGAGGCAGCATGGTCGGCGAAGCTGCAACCGGAACCGGGGCTGCGCATCCCGAACATGTTCGATGCGGCGCTCGACGGCAGCTTCAAGGGACTCTACTGCCAGGGCGAGGACATCGTCCAGTCGGACCCGAATACGCAGCACGTCGCGGCCGCGCTGTCGGCAATGGAATGCATCGTCGTGCAGGACATCTTCCTGAACGAGACCGCGAAATACGCGCACGTGCTGCTGCCCGGCTCGTCGTTCCTCGAGAAGGACGGCACGTTCACGAACGCGGAACGCCGCATCTCGCGCGTGCGCAAGGTGATGCCGCCGCTCGCGGGCTACGCGGACTGGGAAGTCACGCTGATGCTGTCGCGCGCGCTCGGCTACGAGATGGACTATGCGCATCCGTCGGAAATCATGGACGAGATCGCGCGGCTCACGCCGACCTTCTCGGGTGTGTCGTACGCGAAGCTCGACACGCTCGGCAGCATTCAGTGGCCGTGCAACGAGCACGCGCCGGAAGGCACGCCGACGATGCATATCGACGCATTCGTGCGCGGCAAGGGCAAGTTCGTGATCACGCAGTTCATTGCGTCGCCGGAAAAGGTCACGCAACGCTATCCGCTGATCCTGACGACGGGTCGCATCCTGTCGCAGTACAACGTCGGCGCGCAGACCCGCCGCACCGAGAACGTGCAGTGGCACGAAGAGGATCGCCTCGAGATTCATCCGCACGACGCCCAGGATCGCGGTATCCGCAGCGGCGACTGGGTCGGCATCGAATCGCGTGCGGGGCAGACGGTGCTGCGCGCACTCGTGACCGAACGCATGCAGCCGGGCGTCGTCTATACGACGTTCCACTTCCCCGAATCGGGTGCGAACGTGATCACGACGGACAGCTCGGACTGGGCGACGAATTGCCCCGAGTACAAGGTGACGGCCGTGCAAGTGCTGCCCGTCGCGCAGCCGTCCGACTGGCAGCAAGCGTATGCGCGCTTCAACGCGGAGCAACTCGACCTGCTCGAGCGCCGCGCCGCCGCGACCGCCACCATGACGACAGGCAAGTGAGGAAGCGATGGACAACGGACACCTGATCGACATGGCCAACCAGATCGGCGCATTCTTCGAATCGATGCCCGATCGCGACGAAGCGCTGACCGGCATCGCCGACCACATCCGGCGCTTCTGGGAGCCGCGGATGCGCCGCGCGTTTCTCGCGGCGCTCGACGATCCGTCGGGGGAGGCCGCGCAACGCGCGGCGCCGATCGTGCGCGATGCGATCGCCGTGCACCGCGCGTCGCTCGTACCTGCCGCGGCGAGCGCCTGATCGCGCCGCTACGCTGACTGCGACATGCCCGCGAACCAGCTTTCGCAGTGGCGCAGCAGCGCGTTCGCATCGGTCGCCGTGCGCCCGCGCGCGGCGACGTAACCATCCGGCCGCAGCAGGTAGAACGACGGCCGCGATCGGCCGTATTCCTGCGCGAGCCCGCCATCGCCGCCTTCGGCATCGGTGACGCGCCAGGCGCGCACCGCATCCGGCATGATCCGTTCGAGCCCCTGCACGAGCGCCTGCGCATCGGCCGGCATCGGCGGCGCCGCGCCGTCGGCATTTACCGGCTCCTCCAGCAGCAGCAACGTGAAGCTCGCCGGATCGTGCAGGTCGTATAGCCGCGCCGTTCCGGGCGCCTGACCGAGCGGCCCGTCGAGCACCCGCACGTGCGCGTCCGGTGCCCGCTCGCCTGCGCGCGGCCCGCCGTCGAGCACACGCTCGAGCGTGAGCGGACTCTTCCGGTACTGCACGCCGAGCTCGCTGACCGTGCGCCGCACCGCGTCGCGCATCGGCCCGAACGACGCCAGCACCGGCACGACATGATCGCGCAGCAGCTTCATCGCACCGCGCTCGGCTTCGACGATCTGCGTGACGAACCCGGTCTGCCGCAACACGTCGCGCTCGATCGGATGACGCTCCGCGTGATAGGTATCGAGCAGCCGCTCGGGCGTGCCCGCGCCGAGCACGCGCGCGAGCTTCCAGCCGAGATTGAACGCCTCCTGGATGCCGGTGTTCATGCCCTGCGCGCCGGCCGGGCTGTGGACGTGCGCGGCGTCGCCGGCGAAGAACACGCGGCCGTGACGCAGCCGGTCGATCATCCGGGTGTGCAGGTGAAAATAGGACGACCACGCGAGATCGCTCGGCGAGATCGACGCGCCGGCACGGGCACGCACGATCGCGTCGCATTCCGCGAGCGACGGGGTCGGCGCATCGGGCGACGCGTCGCTGCCGGGCGGCCGGTCGGCCACGAGCCGGTATCGGCCGCCGCCCATCGGAAACAGGCCGGCGATGCCTTCGGATGTCGTGAACAGGTGGATCTCTTCGTCCGGCCAGTCGGGTATCGCCGCGAAATCGGCCAGCAGGAAGGTCTGTTCGAACGCATGCCCGGTGAAGCCCAGGCCGAGCAGATGCCTGACCGTGCTGTGCGCGCCGTCGGCCGCGATCAGGTACGACGGAGAGAACGATTCGTCGCGGCCGTCGGCGCGGCGGATCGACACGTCGAGCGACGCGCCGCCCGCATCGCACGCGGTCAGCGTCGCGCCACGCTCGACCGTCACGCCGAGTCGGGCCAGATGCTCGGCAAGCAGGCGCTCGGTGACGGTCTGGTCGAGAAACAGCAGGTACGGATAGCGCGTTTGCAGCGGATCGAAATCGAGCCGCGCGATCACGCGGCCGTCGGCATGCAGCGCGGCCGCGTGCGCACGATGACCGAGCGCGAGAAACGGTTCGACCGCGCGATGCTGCTCCAGCAATTCGAGCGTGCGCGCCTGGATGCCAATCGCGCGCGAATGCGGCGCGGGCGCAGCGAGCCGATCGATGATGCGCACCGGCACGCGCGCCCGCGCGAGGCTCATCGCCGCGGCAAGGCCGGTCGGCCCCGCGCCGACGATCAGCACGGGCGGGAAATCGGACAGTGTGTCAGCCATGAGAACCTCGATGACACGCGACCCTGCAAGTCTACGCCGCTCCGCGTGACGGGGCCATATGCCGATCGGCCGATTCGCGGCACCGCCGCGCGGTGTGGGAAAATACGCGCTTTCCGTCAGTTTTCGCGTTATGGATTCCGCATTCGACCGGGCGTATGCCGCACACCGCGCGGGCCGCCTCGCCGAGGCCGAGCACGGCTATCGCAACGCGCTCGCCTCCAATCCCGCCGACGCCGACGCGCTGCACCTGTTCGGCGTGCTGCGGCACCAGCAGGGCCAGCACGCCGAAGCAGCCGATCTCGTCGGCCGCGCCGTCGCGCTGCGGCCGGGCGATGCCGCGCTGCAGCTCAATCTCGGCAACGCGCTGAAGGCACTCGGCCGGCTCGACGAAGCGGTCGACCGTTTTCGCAACGCGCTGACGCTCGCACCCGAATTTCCGCTCGCGCACTACAACCTCGGCAACGCGTATGCGGCGCTGCAGCGCCACGACGATGCGATCGACGCGTTCAGCCGCGCACTCCGGCTCACGCCCGACGATGCATCGATCCACAACAATCTCGGCAACGCGCTGAACGCGCTCGGCCGCCACGACGACGCGCTCGCGGCTTTCCATCGTGCGCTCGAGCTGCGGCCCGGACATGCGGGGGCGCACAACAACCTCGCGATGGCGCTGAACGCGATGGGCCGCGCCGACGATGCGATCGCGCACTTCCAGGCCGCGATCGCCGCGCAGCCCCGCTTCGTCGCCGCCCATTTCAATCTCGGCAACACGTTCGATGCGGTCGGCCGGCATGCCGAGGCGGCGGCCGCGTTCGAAGCCGCGCTCGCGCTGCATCCGCCGTTTCCGCTCGCGCTGTTCGGGCTCGCGAACGCACTGAGTGCGCAGGCACGCCACCGCGACGCACTGCCCTACTACGAGCGCGCCGTCGGTCTCGATCCGTCGTTCAGCCTGGCCTGGCTGAACCTCGGCAACGCACATCACGCGCTCGGTGCGCACGAGATGGCGCTGCGCGCATTCGACCAGGCGCTGCGCGTCGCGCCCGATCTCACGCTGGCGCGGCTGCACCGCGCGGTCACGCTGCTGACGCTCGGCGACTTCACGCGCGGCCTGCCCGCCTACGAAGCGCGCCACGACACGCCTAGCGCGACGCCGCTCGGCCCACTGCCGCGCTGGCAAGGCGAGCCGATTGCATCACGCACGCTGCTGATCCGCGCGGAACAGGGCTTCGGCGACACGCTGCAGTTCGTCCGCTTCGTGCCGCTCGCCCGCGCACGGTGCGCGCGCGTCGTGCTCGAGGTCCAGCCGGAACTCGTTGCGCTGCTGGCGCCGGCCGCGTCGCGCTGGCGCGTGACGCTCGTCGCACTGGGCGCGGCAAAACCGCCTGCCGCGGATGTCGCGTGCACGCTGATGAGCCTGCCGTTCCTGCTCGGGCTTCAGACGGAAGAGGACATCGTCGCGAGCTCGCGCTACCTCGATGCGCCCGACGGCGCCGGCCGGCGCTTTCGCGGCTCGCTCGGCGGGCAGGCAAAGCGCAAGCTCGGCCTCGCGTGGTCGGGGCGCAAGCAGGCGCAGGAAAACCGCTCGATGCCGTTCGATGCGCTCGCGCCGCTGCTCGCGCTGCCGGACATCGACTGGATCGTGCTGCAGCCCGCACTCGACGACGACGAGCGCGCGCGCGTCGACGCACATCCGCGCGTGCATCGGCTCGACGGCCGGCTGAACGACTTTGCCGACACGGCTGCGCTGATCGAGCGGCTCGACGGCGTCGTCACGATCGATACGGCAGTCGCCCACCTTGCCGGCGCGCTCGGCAAGCCGCTGTGGGTCATGCTGCCGTTCGCACCCGACTGGCGCTGGTTCACCGGCAACGACTGCCCGTGGTATCCGCAGGCCAGGCTCGCCCGCCAGCCCGCGCCGGGGCAATGGCTCGACGTGGCGGCCGCGGTCGCCGGCGCGCTGCGCGAAGCCTGAACACAGACGAAAAAAGGGAGCGCGTCGCGCTCCCTTTTTCATTGCAATGCGTATGGCCGGCGCCGCGCGTGATACGGGTGCCGGTCAGGCCGCCTTGTACTGGTTGCGCGCCTCGGACGTGCGATACAGCACGAGTGTCGCGATCAGCCCGCAAATCGCGGCAACGCTCAGCCACAACCCCGGCGCCGCCTTGTTCCCGGTCTGATGAATCAGCAGCGTCGAGATCGCGGGCGTGAAGCCGCCGATCGTCGTCGCCAGGCTGTATGCGAGCGAGAAGCCGGCCGTGCGCACGTCGGCCGGCATCACTTCGGTCAGCGCGACGACCATCGCTCCGTTATACGACGCGTACAGGAATGACAGCCACAGCTCGACCGCGAGCAACCGCAGGAACGACGGATCGCCGACGAGCCACAGCACGGCCGGGTAAGCCGTCAACAGCGTCAGCACGGTGAACGCGATCAGCACCGGGCGGCGACCGATGCGGTCGGACAGCGCACCGGACAGCGGCAACCACACGAGATTGGAGATCCCCACGCAGACGGTCACGACGAGCGCGTCGAGCGACGACAGATGCAGCACCTCCTTGCCGAAGGTCGGCGTATAGGCGGTGATCATGTAGAACGACACCGTCGTCATGATCACCATCCCCATGCCCGCCACCACGATGCCCCAGTTGTCGAGCATCGAGCGCATGATCTCGCCCATCGTCGGACGATGACGCTTCGCGAGGAATTCGTCGGTCTCCTTCAGCGAACGGCGGATCAGGAACAGGAACGGCACGATCAGGCAGCCGATCAGGAACGGAATGCGCCAGCCCCACGCGGTCATCTCCTCGGCCGGCAGTACGCGATTCAGCAGCACGCCGACGAGCGCGGCGAACACGACGGCCACCTGCTGGCTGCCCGACTGCCACGACGTATAGAACCCCTTGTGCCCCTTCGTCGCGATCTCCGACAGGTAGACCGACACGCCGCCGAGTTCGACGCCGGCCGAGAAGCCCTGCAGCAGCCGGCCGAGCAGCACGAGCACCGGCGCGAGCACGCCGATCGTCGCATAGCCCGGTATCGCGGCCACCGCGAGCGTGCCGATCGCCATCAGCCCGAGCGTCAGGATCAGCCCCTTGCGCCGGCCGTGATGGTCGATGTACGCGCCGAGCACGATTGCGCCGACCGGCCGCATCAGGAAGCCCGCGCCGAACACCGACAGCGACAGCATCAGCGACGCGAATGCATTGCCGCTCGGAAAGTAGGTTTTCGCGATGGCCGACGCGTAATAGCCGTAGACCATGAAGTCGTACATTTCCAGGAAGTTGCCGCTGACAACCCGGAACACGGTGCGGACTTTGGATTCCTGTGCGATGGCGTGTGACGCTGTGGACATGTTTTTCTCGCTCAGCTCGGATGGCGCGAATCCGCGCCGCATGGATCCGACGACGCACGCGGCGCCGGGCCGGCGCGCACGGGCATCGCTGCCCGCCGGCGGCGCACCGCGCAACGACGCGCGCACCGGCATGGTTCGCGCATCATGCCACGCCAACCCGACATTTGCCTTGTGTCGCCCCTGCCGTTGCCGTCGCAGCGTCCTCCTCGTACGAGTCGTCCCGAAACGCACGCAAAAATCAGATTGATCTGATCGACCGGCCTTCGCCGGCTGACCACAATGTCTCGATTTGCAACGACAGTTCCGCGCCGCACCGGCACGGTTGCCCGTGTCGCATGGCGCACCGCCCTCATGACCCCATCGCCTCTTGTTCCCGTGGCAGGCGCGCTCGCCCGCCCTCGCGTCGCTCCGCTCGATCACGTACCGTCGTTCGGCCGCGACTGGATCTTTCGCGGCGCACCCGGTGCTCGGCCTGGCAAGCATTGCCTCGCGACACTGGCGACGTCCTGCATCGACATGGACCGGCCGCACCGTGCATGCCACTGGCAGCCGCTGCCCGTGGCAGCGCCGGCACCGACCCATGGCGGGTCGCCGGTTGCACTGCCTGCCGCCGCGGCCCCGTGTTCCCCCCGTATCGCCGGCGGCTTTCGCGACCGGCGTACGAAGTACGCAATCTGCTGGAGCATCGGCGCGCTCGGCATCATCGGCTGGCTGATTGCCGCGCATGAACCGATTGCGGGGTTCGGGCCGGCATACGCGATTCGCACGGCCGGCGGCGTACCGGATCACGCTACGTCGTCGTCCGGTACCGTGCGGGTCGCTGCGGTTCAGCCACGTACGTCGACGAGCGCGCCACCGCAGCGCAAGATGGCTGCTCCTGTCGCAACAACGGCCGAGTCACCGCCGGCCACGCACCACGTCAAGCGTCGTCCCGCGTCGCTTCGTCCGAAGGCAACCTCGATCGCACCGCCGACAGCCACTGCAGCGTCGCCTCGTTCGAGCGGCAAGCGCATGGCGGCGGCGCCGGTCCGAACCCCCACCGTATCGAGGCTGGCCACGCGCCCGCCGGTCCGGAGCAGCACGGTCGACGCCCGCACACGCGAGCGGCTCGCCGCATCGCCGCGTGCAACCGGCGATACGCGCGACACGCTCGACGATCCGCTCACGCTGATCGCGATGGCAAGCGCGCTGGGTGCTGCCCCGCCTGCCCGCGCAACGCACGCGCCCACCACCGGCCTGGACTGGACGGCGCAACTGTCCCACCGCCGCCTGACCGATACGCCGGACGCATTCGCGCGCTGACGGCCTGGCCACAAAAAAACCCGGCGAAGACTGCTTCGCCGGGTTTTGCTCGTCTCTGCGTCCGTCTGACGAATCGTTACTTGTGCGCGGGCAACCCTGTCTCGGTCTGCTTCTCGAGCTGTCGCACCTGCTCCTGCAGATCGCGCAACTGCAACTGCGCGGCCCGCTTCTCGACCTGCAACGCCTGCGCCTGTTCCTGCGCCGAACGCTGCCGCTGCGCGACTTCAGCCTGCTGGCTGCGCGCAACGCTCAGGTCGGCCTGCAACTGCTGCGCACGATTCGCCTGCAGCGCGATCACGCGCTCGAGAAACGCCTTCTGTGCCTCGAGCTCGGTACGTCGGATCTCGATATCGGCAAGTTGTACGGTCTGCTGAACGAAGTTCGCGTACACCATCTCCGCGCGATTCTTTTCCTGCGACCGGATCACGCGCCACAGGTGCTTGTCCTGGAACAGCGCGACGTAGTACGTCATCTCGCGCGGATCGAACATCAGGCTCGCACCGTAGCTGCCGTTGTACGTCGTACGCATCTCGACGATGCGGCCATCGTGCAGCATCTGCGTCAGCTCGGCGACGTTGCCTTGCGCGGACGCATCCGTCGCAGCCGCATTGGATGCCGCCGCGTCGCCGCGCAGGCTCGTGACCGCCGGACGCGTGCCGGCGGCGGGCGCAGTCGCGTCGGCGGACCAGGCCGCGCCTGCTTGCGTGCAGGCAGCCAGCGCAACGATCCACGCGGCACATCGTGCAGGGGAAAAATTTCGGAAAGCCAACGTCAGACTCCGGCAAACGAATCGGAACTCGCGATTATCGTTCAAAACGAAACGGCCGCATCTCGAATTTATCGGGATGCGGCAGGCCTTCGTATGACGTGAAGAATGCGGCTTGCTACAGGCGGGTTTCGCGCGCCGCGCGCAGGAACGCATCGAGCAGCGGCGTGCAGTCGAGCAGCTCCGAGCCGCCGGCACGATGGAACTCGGGGTGCCACTGCACGCCGACGACGAACGGCGACCGCCGATGGCGAATGCCTTCGATGATCCCGTCGCCCGCCGACACGGCCTCGATGTTCAGATCGCGGCCGATATCGCGGATCGCCTGATGGTGAATCGAGTTGACGATCGCTTCGCTGCGCCCGGGGAACATGCTCGCGAGCGTCGACGAATCCGGGAAGCGGATCGCGTGACGATGCTGGTCGTAATGCTCGCTCACGTGCGCATTCGCGGTCGGCACATCGGTGGCGATGTCCTGGTACAGCGAGCCGCCGAACGCGACGTTGATCAGCTGGCAGCCGCGGCACACACCAAGCACGGGTTTGCCGGATTCGACGAACTCGTGCAGCAACTCGAGCTCGTACATGTCGCGCACACGATCGCCCGGCCATTCGGGGCGGGCGTCGGACGCGGCGTAGGTTTGCGGCGATACATCGGCGCCACCCTGCAGCAACAGGCCGTCGAGATGCTTCGCGTAGTCGCGCAGGCGGATGTTGCTCGGGTGAATCATGCCCTGGTGGCCGACGGTCGGGATCATGAACACGAGCACGTCGCGCGACATCACCCAGTGCGCGATAGATTCCTCGAGATACTGCAGCGTCTTGCCCCGCAGCCCTTTCGCACCCGGCTCCGGATGGAAGATCCGCGCCGACACGCCGATGCGCAGCGTGCGCTGCGTGATGCGCTGGCCGGCACGGTCGAACAGCCGGCGCGCGCGCGCGGCCACGATCCGGCCGAATACCGACCACGGCGTGTCGCTCTGCTTCAGGTAGGCCGGCGGCGCATTCTGCGCGCTTGCGGGCGGCGGGCGCGGCGTGTCGAAATCGGGCTGCGCGCCGAATCCGGGTGGCGGCGTTCCAGCCTTCGGCGGCGCGGCGGCAGCAACGCCATCGATATCGGCGCCCGTTGCACCGGGCGCACCCGGCTCGGACGCAGCCGTGACCGGTGACGCGCCGTCAGCAGCGACGTTCTGCGCGGCGGCCTGGGCTGCCGGCGCATCGGGCGCTTTCGCCGGATCGGTACGGGGGGAATCGGAAGAAACGGAGGAGGTGCCGGGCAGACCGGCCGGGGAAGGCGTGTTTTCGCTCATGACGATGGTCTGGTACGTCGCTCACGCGTATGGATAAACGAGGATTCATTATGCTTCAGCGCACGATCGAGCGGCAAACCTGCAACATCCTGTCGATATTGTTGCAAGTCGGCGGCAAACTGCGTCGGAGCGCGCCCCCGCCCGCTTGCGGGCAACGCCGATGCATCACCGTCGGTACTGGACACCCGTGATATATCACAATAATATCCACGCATCGCCCACGCTTCCCGATCGCCCGCGCCATGATCGCGCCCCGTCCGGCCGCCGCGCCCACGCCCCCCCCCCGCAGCACGACCCGCCACCCCACCCCCCCCCCCCGCCCCGCCCCCCCCCCCCCGCCCCCCCCGCCGCCCGCCCACCCCGCGCACCCGCGCGCCCTCCTCCCCCCCCCCCGCCCCCACCCCGCGCCCCCCCCCCCCGCCACCCCCCCCCCCGCCCCACGCCCACCGCCCCCGCCGCCGCCCCCGCC
>NZ_JAAGPG010000238.1:0-12475 GCF_017104665.1 Burkholderia sp. Se-20378
GCCGCCGCGCTTGTCGACCGGCAGCCGGACCGAACGGACCGCGCCGTTCGACAGCGGGAAATCGGCGAGCGCGCTGCGCGCGAGAAACGGCATCGCGTACAGCAGCGTGCCGTTGTCGCCGGTCGTGCGCGCGGACACGTTGTACACCTCCTTGCCCGTCGCGCGCTCGGTGATGCGGATGCCGAGCGTGTAGTCGAACACCTGATACGTCTGTGCGACGTAGCCGGCCGGCATCGGCCCCCACGGACCCCACGGGCCCCACGGCCCGCGCCGCCAGTACGGCCCGGGCGCAAACCACGGATCGTAATAGACCGGCTGCGGCACCGTCACGAGATCGCTGCCGACCGCATAGGTCAGCCCGACGAGATACCGCGCCTGCGCCTGCGGCACCTGCCGGAACGCATACGTGGACAGTTCGTTCGCGACGATCGGCTCGTAGGTCGACTGCTCGATGCTGTTCTTCTGCGCATCGGTGCGCGTGAACGCATAGGTGCGGGTCGCGTCGCTGCCGCTCCAGTCGGAGAAGGCCGTGACCTGGGTCGTCACGTAGCTGGTGCAGCCGGTCAGCAGCGCCATGCACAGCACGGCCGCCCAGCCCGCACCGCGTTGAATCCATTCGCGTTTCATGTTGATCCTCTTCGATCCGTCACCCGTTCGTCGCACCGCGCGAACCGTAACGGGATGCCGATAATACGCGGACTCCCGGAAGCGGTAAAAAGTTCGCCCGGCACGCGGCCGCCAGCCTTTGTACAATGGCCCGGTTCGCCCGGCCTGTGCCACGGGCCCGTCCCCCACTCCACCGATCTCGACGACCATGTCCGACAACGCTTCTTCCACCGTGATCCGCCGCGCCGACTACACGCCGCCGGCCTTCCTCATCGATTCCGTCGCGCTCGAATTCGATCTCGCGCCGGCCCGTACGATCGTCAGGAACACGATGCGCGTGCGCCGCAATCCGGACGCCGCGCCCGCGCCGCACCTGGAGCTGATGGGCGAAGCGCTCGAATTCCTCGGCGCACACCTGGACGGCGCGCCGCATGGCGCCGTGCGCGCGCACGAACACGGGCTGACCGTCGAGAACGTCCCCGAAGCATTCGAGCTGACGCTCGAAAGCGCATGCGCACCCGACCAGAATACGACGCTGTCCGGCCTCTATGTGTCGAGCGGCAACTTCTTCACGCAGTGCGAAGCCGAAGGTTTCCGCCGCATCACCTACTTCCTCGATCGCCCCGACGTGATGGCGTCGTACACGGTGACGCTGCGCGCCGACAAGGCCGCGTACCCGGTGCTGCTGTCGAACGGCAACCTCGTCGATTCCGGCGACCTGCCCGACGGCCGCCACTTCGCGAAGTGGGAAGACCCGTTCCGCAAACCGAGCTACCTGTTCGCGCTGGTCGCGGGCAAGCTCGTCGCGATCGAGGAAAAGATCACGAGCGGCTCGGGCAAGGAAAAGCTGCTGCAGGTGTGGGTCGAGCCGGCCGACCTCGACAAGACGCGTCATGCGATGGATTCGCTGATCCACTCGATCCGCTGGGACGAGAAGCGCTTCGGCCTCGAGCTCGATCTCGACCGGTTCATGATCGTCGCGGTCGGCGACTTCAACATGGGCGCGATGGAGAACAAGGGGCTCAACATCTTCAACACGAAGTACGTGCTGGCGAACCCCGAGACCGCTACCGATACCGACTTCGCGAACATCGAATCGGTGGTCGGCCACGAGTACTTCCACAACTGGACCGGCAACCGCGTGACCTGCCGCGACTGGTTCCAGCTGAGCCTGAAGGAAGGCCTGACGGTGTTCCGCGACCAGGAATTCTCGGCCGACATGGCTGCGGGCGACGACATCGAATCGGCGGCCCGCGCGGTCAAGCGCATCGAGGACGTGCGCGTGCTGCGCCAGCTGCAGTTCGCCGAGGATGCGGGCCCGATGGCGCACCCGGTGCGCCCGGAGAGCTACGTCGAGATCAACAACTTCTACACGATGACGGTCTACGAGAAAGGCTCGGAAGTCGTGCGGATGTACCAGACGCTGTTCGGCCGCGACGGCTTCCGCAAGGGGATGGACCTGTACTTCAAGCGTCACGACGGGCACGCCGTGACCTGCGACGACTTCCGTCACGCGATGGCCGACGCGAACGGGCGCGACCTCGCGCAGTTCGAACGCTGGTACAGCCAGGCGGGCACGCCGCGCGTGTCGGTGCGCACCGCGTACGACGCGGCCGCACGCCGCTATACGGTCACGCTCGCGCAGGGCTACGGCGACGGATCGCCGGCCGCGCGCGAAACGCAGCAAGGGCCGCTGCTGATTCCGTTCGCAATCGGCCTGATCGGCCGCGACGGCCGTGACCTGCCGCTGCGTCTCGAAGGCGAAGCCGCCGCGGCAGGCACGACGCGCGTGCTCGACTTCACCGACACCGAGCAGACCTTCACGTTCGTCGACGTACCGGAACAACCGCTGCCGTCGCTGCTGCGCAATTTCTCGTCGCCGGTGATCGTCGAGTACGACTACAGCGACGACGACCTCGCGTTCCTGCTCGCACACGACAGCGACCCGTTCAACCGCTGGGAAGCCGGCCAGCGCCTCGCGACGCGCGCGCTGCTGACGCTCGCCTCGCGTGCCGCCGCGAACGAGCCGCTCACGCTCGGCGAGAACTTCGTCGCCGCATTCCGCCGCGTGCTGACCGACGCGACGCTGTCGCCGGCGTTCCGCGAACTCGCGCTGACGCTGCCGTCGGAAACCTACCTCGCCGACCAGATGGCGGAAGCCGATCCGGCCGCCGTGCATCGCGCGCGCCAGTTCGTGCGCCGCCAGCTCGCCACCGCGCTGCGCGCCGACTGGCTCGCCGCATACGAGCAGCACCAGACGCCTGGCGCGTATGAGCCGACGCCGGAAGCCTCCGGCCGCCGCGCGCTGAAGAACCTCGCGCTCGCGTATCTCGCCGAACTCGAGGATCCGGCCGATGCCGTGCGCCTCGCGACCGCGCAATACGATGCGGCGAACAACATGACCGATCGCGCGGCGGCACTCGGCGCGCTGCTGTCCGCCGCGGCCGCCGGCGCGAACGAACCGGCCGAGCGCGCGCTCGACGATTTCTATCGCCGTTTCGAGAAGGAAGCGCTCGTGATCGACAAGTGGTTCGCGATGCAGGCTGCGCAGCGCGGTACGCCCGCGCAGCCGACGCTCGCGAAGGTTCGCAAGCTGTTCGCGCACCCCGCGTTCAACCTGAAGAATCCGAACCGCGCACGCTCGCTGATCTTCAGCTTCTGCGCGGCCAACCCTGCGCAATTCCACGCGGCGGACGGCTCGGGTTACGCGTTCTGGGCCGAACAGGTGCTCGCGCTCGACGCGATCAACCCGCAGGTCGCGGCGCGCCTCGCCCGCTCGCTCGAACTGTGGCGCCGCTTCACGCCGGCACTGCGCGACCGGATGCGCGAAGCGCTCGAGCAGGTCGCTGCCGGCGCGAAATCGCGCGACGTGCGCGAGATCGTCGAGAAGGCGCTCGCGTAACGCGATCGCCCGCTCACGCAAGCGTGATAAAGCCGGTGCCGCCCCTCGCGGCACCGGCTTTTTTATTGTGTGAATAGTGCTGGAACCGGGCGCAATCGCGGGGGCTGAGCGCGTCGTCTGCCGCCGCTGCAACGCGCGTCCCGCCCGTCTCCACCACCGGAAACCGGGCCGGTTCGACCGCCCGGCCATGTAACCGGACGAAAAAACCCGGCGGCTCGGGAGGTGCGACGGGTAAAATTGCGGCCATTCAAGGATTCTTTGGCCTTCTGGAGTCTGTCATGTCCATTGCCCGCCGCACCACGCTGTCGAAGTTCCTGATCGAACAGCAACGTGAGACCAACAACCTCCCCGCCGACCTGCGCCTGCTGATCGAAGTCGTCGCACGCGCGTGCAAGGCGATCAGCTACAACGTGTCGAAGGGCGCGCTCGGCGAAGCGCTCGGCACCGCCGGCAGCGAGAACGTCCAGGGCGAAGTGCAGAAGAAGCTCGACATCCTGTCGAACGAAATCCTGCTCGACGCGAACGAATGGGGCGGCAACCTCGCCGCGATGGCATCGGAAGAAATGGAAACGTTCTTCCCGATCCCGGCGAACTACCCGCGCGGCGAATACCTGCTCGTGTTCGATCCGCTCGACGGCTCGTCGAACATCGACGTGAACGTGTCGATCGGCACGATCTTCTCGGTGCTGCGCTGCCCGGACGGCAAGCAGGCCACCGAGGAATCGTTCCTGCAGCCCGGCACGCAGCAGGTTGCGGCCGGCTACGCCGTGTACGGCCCGCAGACGGTGTTCGTGCTGACGACCGGCAACGGCGTGAACTGCTTCACGCTCGACCGCGAAGTCGGCTCGTGGGTGCTCACGCAGAGCAACATGCAGATCCCGGCCGACACGCGCGAATACGCGATCAACGCATCGAACGCGCGTCACTGGTACGACCCGGTCCAGCGCTACGTCGACGAACTGAACGCCGGCAAGGACGGCCCGCGCGGCGACAACTTCAACATGCGCTGGATCGCCTCGATGGTGGCCGACGTGCACCGGATCCTGAACCGCGGCGGCATCTTCATGTATCCGGCCGACAAGCGCACGCCCGACCGTCCGGGCAAGCTGCGCCTGATGTACGAAGCGAACCCGATGTCGTTCATCGTCGAACAGGCAGGCGGCGCCGCGACGACCGGCACGCAGCGCATCATGGAAGTGCAGCCGACGGGTCTGCACCAGCGCGTCCCCGTGTTCCTCGGTTCGAAGAACGAAGTCGAGCGCGTGACGGGCTACCATCAGGAAAAGCAATAAATTTGCACTGCAGCACTAGACAGTGTCGCGCGACGTACGTAGAATCGCGGCTCTCGATGTGACCCCAACGGGTCGCATCGCAGTGAAACGAAGCGGGAAGTTTGCCGAGTCGATGAGTTTCGCGAAACAGCAGCAGCAAGCTGAAAAAAATTCGCAAAACCTATTGCCAAGGATTCAGATTTCACCTTATAATTTCGTTTCTCTGATGCCGGTGTAGCTCAGTTGGTAGAGCAGCGCATTCGTAATGCGAAGGTCGTAGGTTCGACTCCTATCTCCGGCACCAAGTTATAAAGGGCTGACAAGCATGCTTGTCAGCCCTTTTCTCATTCCGGGCGCCAAATCGTGCGCTGCCCTCCTTCTGCCCGCGTCCGCTCCGCTTGCGGGCATCACCCGACTCCCGCGCCGCACCCCGCCGATTACAATCGACGAACCACTCCGCCCTTTCCGAGCATCATGCGCACCTGGCGTCTCGAGCGACCGAACCTCACCGGGCAACTGGACGTATCGCGTGCGACGCGCCTCGTCGCCGCGATCGGCGACAACGAACCGAACGCATTCGCAGCCGAAGTGCTGAAGCTGTTCGACGACGCGCTGTCGGTCACGCAATGCACGATCTTCGCGTACGAGTTCGGCAACCGCCCGCGCACGCTATCCGTCGCCGACCATCGCGGCGGCCGCTACCTGCGCGACGTCGCCGACACCTACGCGCGACACTTCTACGCACTCGACGGCAATCAGAAGATCGTGTCGAGCGCGCATCGCGGCGCGCGCGGCAACGACCTGCTGCTGCACCAGCAGGCCGGCGACGAGATCGGTCATGAAGCGTATCGCGCGGCCTGCTACCGCGGCCCCGATGTGTCCGACCGGCTGTCGTTGCTGATGCAGCCCAACGATGCGAGCTGGCTGTCGATCAACCTGTACCGCGCGCATCGCAGCGGCGCGTTCCAGCCACGTGAGATCGCGGAGATCGAAGCGCTCGCGCCGCTGATCGCGCAGGCCGCGAAGCATCACTACGCGCTCGCCGGTGCCGCGCAGATCGGGATCCCGCAACTGATGCTCGCGCGGCTACGCAGCGCATGCCCGGCGCTGTCCAAGCGTGAACTCGACGTGCTGCGCGGCGTGCTCGAAGGCCAGACCGCGCACGAGATCGGCGAGACGATCGGCGTGAAGGCGTCGAGCGTCGTCACGTACCAGAAACGCGCGTACCGGCGCCTGGGCATCTCGAGCCAGCGCCAGTTGTTCGCACTCTGCCTGCAGCCCTGAGCCGAACCGGCCTGCGATGACCGAATCGGGGTAAATCCCGGTCGTCTTCCTGTACCCGGAATGGGGACAGCGGATTTCCGCCCGGCTTCCATACTGCTTCGACTGCCTGCACTTGCCCCGGCGCAAGTGCACGTCGAACCGCCCTCCCCTGGAAGCCCACGATGGATATCGACTTCAAGCCCTACCCGTTCGTCGCCGAGCGCCATCCCGCGCATCTGCCGGCCTGCGACGACGGTATCGATACGCACCGGCATCGCGTGGCGATCGTCGGCGGCGGCCCCGTCGGCCTCGCCGTCGCGCTCGGTCTCGCGAACCACGGCATCCGCAGCGTGCTGATCGAGGCCGACGATGCGGTCTGCCACGGCAGCCGCGCCATCTGCATCTCGCGGCGCAGCCTCGAAATCATCGAGCGGCTCGGCGCGCTCGACGACTTCCTGCGCACGGGACTGCCGTGGACCGGCGGGCGCAGCTTCTACCGTCGCGACGAAGTGCTGCATTTCACGATGCCGCAGGACGAAAACCAGAAGCTGCCGCCGATGATCAATCTCGCGCAGTATCACATCGAGCAGTTCCTGCTCGATGCCGCGCAGCGCCGCCCCGAACTCATCGAGATCCGCTGGCAGGCGAAAGTCACCGGCGTGACCCGGCAACCGGACGGTGTACGCGTCGACGTCGACACACCGCTCGGCGGCTACGCACTCGACGCCGACTGGATCGTCGCGTGTGACGGCGGACGCAGCACGATGCGTGAAGCACTCGGCCTGTCGCTGCAGGGCACGAGCTACGAGGGCCGCTACGTGATCGTCGACATCGCGCTCGACAGCGACCGGCCGACCGAACGGCTCGCGTACTTCGATCCGTCGTCGAACCCGGGCTCGACGGTGCTCGTCCACAAACAGCCCGACAACGTGTGGCGCATCGATTACCAATTGCGCGACGATGAGGATCCCGAAGCGGCCGTCAAGCCGGAGAACGTGATCCCGCGCGTGCAGAACCTGCTCGACATGATGGGCGAGCGCGGCGACTGGTCGCCGATCTGGATCACGATCTACAAGGCGAACGCGTTGACGCTCGAACGCTATCGGCACGGCCGCGTGCTGTTCTGCGGCGACGCCGCGCATCTCGTGCCGATCTTCGGCGTGCGCGGTGCGAATTCGGGCATCGACGATGCCGACAACCTTGCCTGGAAACTCGCGTACGTGACGCGCGGGCTCGCATCAGACACGCTGCTCGACAGCTACTCGGACGAACGCGTGTTCGCGACGCACGAGAACCTGCGCTACGGCACGAAGAGCACCGAGTTCATGGCGCCGCCGTCGTTTGCCTTCGAACTGATGCGCAAGGCCGTGCTGTCGCTCGCGGTCCGGCAGCCGGCGCTGCGCTCGCTGATCAATCCGCGCCAGACGACCGCCATCGCGTATGCGACGTCGCCGCTCAACGCAGCCGAACGCGACACGTTTTCAGCCGGCCCGGCGCCCGGCGCGGTGCTCGCCGAATGTCCGCTGATGCTGTACGCGGCGCACGGCAGCGACATGCGCCGCGGCCATCTGACCGATCTCGTCGCCTCGCGCTTCACCGCGTTCTGCTTCACGTCCGACGGCGAGCCCGATCCGACACTCGCCGATCTTGAACCGCGCCTGCAGGCAGCGCGGATACCGTTCGCGCTCGTCACGCTCGCACGGCATGCGACTCCGCAACAACCGGGCTGCCGCGGCCATGACGACGACGGCCGGCTGTTCGACATGTACGGCGCGCGCGACGGCACCGTCTATCTCGTGCGTCCGGACGGTCACGTACTCGGCCGCTGGCACGACGCTCGCGCCAGCGACGTGACCGCCGCGCTCGAACGCGCACTCCATCCGTGCGCATCATTCGATCCTCAGGAGACCGCATGATGACGGATACCGAACGCGACACGCTCTACGCCGACCTGTGCCGCACGATGACGCGAATCGGTGAAGCCGATGCGTCGCTCTTTCTCGCCCGCTTCGCGCTGCTGTCGATCGAGGCGATCGGCGAGCCCGCGACCGTCGCACGGCTGATCGCCGACGCGGGCGACGGATTGCCCGATGCGGGCATGAAGGCCTCGACGCACGAACGATGACGCTCATGGCCGATCGGCTGCACCGGCGGCCTTTTATTACAGATTCATTTCATTACGCATTGTCCATGCGCGAGCCTCACCGTATGCAGACGAATTCCCTGGAAAATCCCGTTAAGGGTGCATAACATTACTTAACGATTCCGACCCGTCTATCGCGTTACATTGCGTGGGCGGCGCGGCGGGTCGCGATGCCGCCTTCATTCAGCTTGCGGCGACACAGCCGACGTCGGTCATTCGACACAACCCAAGGAGAGGACAACCATGGCTCATGGCTTGATTATGTGGCTCATCATCGGCGCGATTGCCGGCTGGCTTGCCGGCTTGCTCGTCAAGGGCGGCGGCTTCGGGCTGATCGTCGACATCATCGTCGGGATTGTCGGCGCCGTGATCGGCGGCTGGCTGGCCGGGATGCTCGGCATCAGCGTCGGCAGCGGCTTCATCGGTTCGGTGATCGTCGCGGTCGTCGGGGCGGTGATCCTGCTGTTCGTGATCCGGCTATTCAAGCGAGCGGCCTGACGCTTCTCTCCACGCGCCTTCGGGCGCGTTTTCGCATCCGGCCGGCGCGCGGCCCGTTCGCCGCACGCCGTCGTCACGTTCAGCGCTTGGCGCGCTGCAACCAGCCGTCGAGCACGTCGGCCGTCAGCAATCCGCTGCGCGCTTCACGTGCGCCATCGCGCCCGATCCACACGGTGCGCGGCATCTCCCCTCTCCATCCCGCATCGAGCGCCGCCCGCAGACGCTCGGGCATCGGCTCCGCGTTCGCGTACTGCGCGACTTGCGGCGGCAAGTTCATCTGCGCAAGCGCCTGCGAGATCGCCGCACCGTTGTCGTCGTATGCATCCATCGCAACCATCGCGAGCTGCACGTCCGGATGACGACGCTGCCACGCGACCAGATGCGCGGCGTTCTCGCGACAGTACCCGCAATCGAGCGACCAGATTTCGACCGCCAGCGGCCGCTCGTGCGCAGTCGCATACAGGCGCGCGACGTCGGACGCGCGCAGCGGCTGCAGCTCGCCGCCGGCCCACGCCGGCACGCTCGCAAGCACGATGCCCAGCAATGTAATCAGCCGCTTCATTTCACTGCCTCCACGGCGATCAGCCGATAGCCGTCGTTACGCGTGCGCCACGACAGATAGATCCGCCCGGCATCGTCGAGCAGTTGCGGGTTGTCGCTTGCGCCCGATGTCGCCGCGATCACGCGCGGCGCCGACCAGTGCTCGCCGCGATCGTCCGACCGACGCAGCTTGATCTGCATCGTGTCGCCGTCGAACGCCTTCCAGGCGAGCCACACGATGTCGCCACGCGCGACGAGCGCCGCATGCGACGCCTGCTCGCCTGGCGTCGCGGGATTCGCGCCGAATGCCCACGGCGTGCCGCGCGGCTCGCCATCGGCGCCGATGCGCGAATAGAACACGTCGGCCCGGCCGTCGACGACGCCGAACCACACGAGATGACGCGTGCCGTCCGGTGTGATCGCCAGCGCCGGCCCATGCTCGGGGCACGCCTCGACGTGCCAGTTCGAGAACGTCGCGCGCACCGGTACGATCGGCTCCGACGCAGCGACGGGCAACACGGCGAGCGCATGATCACGGATCTGTCCCGGGAACACGTTGCGCCATGCGGCCTCGATGCGTCCGGCCGGATCGATCGCCATCGCGATGCGACAGCATTCGCACGTGTGGTCGGTCACCTTGCGTTCGGCTTCGAACGACGCGCCGCCGTCACGCGATACCGCGTAGTAGACGGCCGCGCCTTCGTACGCCTGCCCCGCCGCTTTCGCCGCAACGAGATCGCGCTTGTCGATCCATGCGATCGCGATGTTGCCGGCCGGATCGACGGCCATCATGTCGAAGCGGTGCGTGATGGCCTGCCGGTCGCGATGCACGGTCATGGGCACGCTCCACGTCGCGCCACCGTCGAGCGATCGCGCGAAACGCACCATGCCCGTGTACGGCGCATCGAGCGGCATCGACCACGACACGTACACCGCACGCCCGTCCGGACTCGTGGCGATCTTCGGGCGATTCTCGGCGCTCGTGTAGATCGGCTCCGGCATCGCGTTGACTGTGACGGGCGCAGACAGCGTGCGGCCGGCATCGTCGGAATGCGCGACGACGACGTGCGCGCCCTCGACCCACGCGACCCACAGCCGGTGATGCGTGTCGAATGTCGCCCCCGTCGCGAGCGGCTGCTTCTGCTGCGCGGGCGCGGCCTGCATGCTCATGTGCGCGGCGTGCGAATCGACGGCCTTCGGCACGTCGTGCGCATCGTGCGCGCCGGCCGGCGACACCGACGCGAACCACAGCGCGACGCCGGCCGCGAGCGATCTCACAGCGACCATTTCAGTTCTCCATAGAAAGTACGGCCCGGATACGGGTGGAACACGTAGTAGCGGCGGTCCGTCAGGTTGTCGATGCCGAGCGACGCGGTCCAGTGACGGTCGTAGCGGTAGCGCGCCTTCAGGTCGACGACCGTGAACGAGCTCGTGCCGCCGTAGACATCCGGGTTCACGTCGCTGTTGTCGAGCGTGTTGAACTGGCGGCCCGAGTAGCGCACGCCGACGCTCGCCAGCCAGTGCTCGTCGAAGCGATACGACGCGAGCAGGTTCGCACGCATGCGCGGAATCCTCGGGAAGCGCGAGCCGACATACGCGGGATTCGCCGCATCGGCGAGGATCTGCGCGTTGCTCGCCGACACGTTCGCGTCGAGATTGAGCCCGCGCAGCCCGACGTTCTCGCCGCTGAACGCGAGTTCGACGCCGCGCACGCGCACGCGATCGACGTTCGAGATGTTGGTCACCGTCGTCGCACCCGACACCGTCGTCTGGCTGTAGATCGAATCGCGCAGGTCGCTCTGGAACACGCTGGCTCGCACGACGCCGACGCCCACGTCACGCTCGGCCGTGAAGTCCCAGTCGATCGCCTTTTCCGGCCGCAGGTTCGGGTTGTTGTTGACGATCGCGTTGTTCGAGATCGTGCCCTGGAACAGTTCGCCGACCGTCGGGAAACGCGTGCCGGTCGCGAACGACAGCCGGAAGCGCCAGACGTCGGTCGCATCCCATTGCAGCGCGACCTTCGGCGACAGCGCGTTCGCACTGCGGTCCGCATAACCGAGCGTACCGCTCGCATTGCCGAGCGTGCCGCCGTACGCATCCCAGCGCTCGTAGCGCAGCCCCAGCGTCGCGAGCCAGCCCGGCGCGAAGCGCCACGCGTCCTGTCCGAACAGCGCCTGCGTGCGCGTGTCGCCTCGATAGACGCTCGACAGCGACGTGGTCGGCCCGGCCAGCCAGTCGGCCGTGTTGTACGTGACGTTGCGCAGGAAGTAGTTGTCGTAGTGATAGCCGAACGTGAACGTATGGCCCTTCACTTCCGGCGCCTCGGCCTTCAGGTCGAGCGTGCGCCAGCCGGTGCCGTCGCCCTGGAACAGCGTGCCCGCGCCGCCCTGCACGGTCGACGCCGAGCGCTGCACGTCGCGCGACACGTCGTACGCGGACACGACACCCGACAGGCGCCAGCCGGAATCGAGCCGGCCGTTCAGGCCGAGCGCGTATAGCCAGTTCTCCTGGTCGCCGCGCTGCGGCGCGAATGCGTTCGGCGCGACGGTCATGTTCTGGCCGCCGATCGACACGTTGCCGCCGTAGACCGGATTGCCGGCCGCATCGCGCAGGAAGGTTTCACCGTGCTGCCGGTAATGGTTCTCCCAATGCCCGAGCGTGAGCGTCGCATCGACGTGGTCGGTGAACGCATAGCCCATCCGGACCGTCTCGTTGAGCTGCTCGGTCCGCTCGATCGTCTGCGCGCCGACGATCGTCCGCGGCTTTCCGTTCGGCCCGATGTCGGTCGCGGCGCCCGTCACGGGCACGGCGGCGCCGAGCTTCGGGTTGTATGCAGAATTGGGGCTCGCGTACTGCATCGGCTGCCCATTGTTCTCGAGCCGGTCGAGCGACAGCGCGAACCAGAACCGGCCGACGCGGTTCGCGATTCGCGCAGTCTGGTGATTGCCGCCGAAGCTGTCCGCGAATCCGTAGCCGTCGTGGTAGCGCTGCGTGAAGAACTGCGTCGACAACGACGCCTCGAGCTTTTCCGGGCGACGCGTCGTGAGCAGCACGGTCGAGCCGATCGAGTTGCCCGGATACAGCGCGGAAAAGGGGCCATAGAGCACGTCGACGCGCGCGATATCGTCGGGTGGAATCAGCGACCAGCGCGGCGGGTACGCGTAGCTCGAGCCGAGCAGGTTCGACAGCAGCACGCCGTCGGCGTAGACGAGCCCGCGCGCGCTCTGCAGTTCGTTGAAGTCGCGGCCGGCG
>NZ_JAAGPG010000022.1:0-44333 GCF_017104665.1 Burkholderia sp. Se-20378
TCTGCGGCCGCCTGCGCGGCGCGCGCCGCGGCGGGCCAGTCGATCGTGTGCGTGACGACGCTGCGGGTCGAATCGTTGCAAGCCATGACGCGGTGCTCCTGTGCGGTTCAGGTGTAGACGGTCGTGAACGCTTCGTTCAGCTCGCCGGAATGGAAGAAGATCCCGCGCCCGAGTTCGTCCTCGGTCCAGGTCGTGACCGGGCGGTCGGGCTGCGCGAGATAGCCGAGCCCCGCGAAGGTTTCGTTGCGGTTGCCGCTCGGATCGAAGAAATAGATGGTCGTGCCGCGCGTGATGCCGTGCCGCGTGGGGGCGACGTCGATCTTCACCTTGTTCTTCGCCATCACGTCGGCCGACTTCAGCACGTCGGCCCAGTCGTCGAGGAAGAACGCGATGTGGTGCAGCCCGTTGCGCGGGCCGCCGACGAACGCGATGTCGTGCGGCGTCGAGCTGCGGAACATCCACGTCGCGGCCTGGATCGTGTTGCCCTGGCCGACCATGACCTGCTCGGCCAGGTGGAAGTCGAGACACTCGGCCATGAAGCGCGTGTTCTCCTCGACGCGGTTCACGCCGGCTTCCGGGTTCATCTCGCACATCAGCAGGCAGTGGTCGAGCCAGTGCACGGCCGAGCCCGGGATGTCGTCGGGCCACGGATCGGGATTCAGCGAGCCGACCGCGGTGCCGACCTGCTCCTTCTGCGCGAACAGGCGCAGCTCGTGCCCGCTCGGCAGCAGGAACCGCAACTGGCGGCCCACCGCCGGCAGCGCGCCGTCGGGCAACATCTCCGTGCGGATGCCGTACGCCTCGATGCGCTGCTGCAACGCGTCGAGATCCGCGTCGTGCTCGACCTTGTAGGCCGCGTGCTTGAGCCCCGCCTGATCGGACGGCGACAGGATCAGCGAATACCGGTCCCATTCGTCCCAGCATTTCAGGTAGACGTTGCCGGCCGCGTCGCGCATCGTTTCCTGCATGCCGAGCACGCGGATGTAGTGACGCAACGCCGCTTCCATGTCCATCACCTTCAGATTGACATGACCAATACGCATCACACCCATGGTGAGTCTCCTCCTGGTTACTTGTTGAATACCGGCGCCCCGGCACAAGCCGAGCCGCAGAAAAACGGCTTTTTCAGCCGGCCCGCCACTTCCAGCTCGACGTCGCCGTCCGGCGCGACGCGGCACGCGAGCGCATAGCCGTCGCGCTCCTCGTCGGCGCTCACGTGCGCGCGGCTGATCGGCCCGAGCCGGTGCACGGCGCCGCGCAGCACGCGCACCTTGCACACGCCGCACCCGCCGTTCAGGCATCCGACCGGAATGCCGCGCCGGCCCAGCTTCGCCATGCCGGCCAGCAACGATTCGCCGGACGCGCACACGTAGCGCTCGTCGGTCTGCGCGATCGTCACCGTGGCGCACACGCGGCCCGCGTCCATGTCACACCCGCCGGAACAGCGGGCTGCGCGTCTGTTGCGCGTCGGCCGCCGAGATGAACTTCTCGTGATAGATGTCCCGCTCGAACAGGCGACCCTTCATCAGCGCGGTGATGCATGCGTCGATCATCGCGGGCGGCCCGCACAGGTACGCCTGGTGGCCGGAGAAGTCGCCGTCGAAATGCGCGTTCGCGACGTCGTGCACGAACCCTTGTGCGATCCCGCCGCCGGCATCCGCCGCACCTTCGGACAGCGCCGGCACGTACGTGAAGTTCGGGTAGCGCTGGGCGAGCGCGCGGAATTCGTCGTGGTAATAGAGCTCCTTCGCGTTGCGCTGGCCGTAGACCAGCGTGATCGGCGCGGTGACGCCGCCGTCGAGCAGGTCCGCGATCATCGAGCGCGGGCTCGACAGGCCCGATCCGCCGGCCATGAAGATCATCGGCAACGCGGCCGAGCGGCGCACGAAGAAGCGGCCGTACGGGCCCGACAGCCGCACGCGGTCGCCGGTCGCCAGTTGCTCGTGCAGGTAGCCGGTGCCCAGCCCGCCCGGCACCTGCCGCACGTTCAGTTCGATCTCGCCGGTCGCGGCCACGTCGGCCGGTGAATTCGCGATCGAGAAAGCGCGGCTCTGCCCGAGCCCCGGAATCTCGAGCTGCACGTACTGGCCGGCCTGGAAATGGATCGGCTGCGACAGCTTCAGGCGGATCGACTTGATGGTCGGCGTGAGTGGCTCGATGCGCGTGACGTCCGCAGCGAAATCCTTGACGGGGATGATCTCCGCGTCCGGCTCCTCGTCGACGTCGGCCTCGATCACGGTGTCGGCCTGCAGCGTCGCGCAGCACGCAAGCGCCTTGCCCTCCTCGCGCTCGAAGTCCATCAGCGCGAACGGATTCGCGTCGCCGACGTCGGTCTCGCCGTCGAGTACCGCGACCTTGCAGGTGCCGCACAGCCCGTGACAGCACGCGTGCGGAATGTAGATGCCCTGGCGCAGCGCCGCGTCGAGCATCGTCTGTCCTTCCTCGACCTCGATCGTGACGCCCAGCGGCTCGATGGTTAGTTGATGGCTCATGATGGTTCGCCCGTCCGCGTCGCGGTCAGAAGCTCGCGCCGCCGAGGCCGTCGAGGCCCGGCGTGCGAAAGCTGATCAGGTCCTTGTGCCCGAGGCCGTTGCCGGCCAGGCTCTTTGCCGCGTCCGGCGCCCACGGCTCGCCGGATCGGAACCACTCGACGCGATCCCAGTCGATCTTCGCGAAGTCCGGGTGGTAGCCGTAGACGGGCGGCAGCACGTCGCGTGCGAGCGCGCCGAACGGCAGGTCCGGCGGCAGCGGCAGGCAGAACGGCGCCGGGAACATCAGGTGGTCTTCCCAGCACACGTACAGCAGCGGTGCCGGAAACTTCCCGACTTCATCCTTGATCGGGAAGTCGTAGGGTTTGAGCGCGATGACGGCCATGCTTGTCTCCTGTCGGCCGGCGTTCGCGCATGCGCGCGTGCGCCGGTCTCGTTCAAGGTTGCGTAGGTGTTGCGTATCGATCAGTTGCTCGTGGCCTGGCCACGCCATGCCGCGAAGTTCTTCTGGTCTTCCGAGCCCTCGAAATCGAGGTTGTCGCGACCCATGCCCACCGCGTAGTAATCGAGTACGGCGGCAAGCGGGTCGAAGCCTTCGGCGCTCGGGTCCGCATCGGGCGGGAAGCAGTTGCCCTGGTGGATCTGGTGCACGGGCAGCCACGCCTGCACGTACTTCTGCGGCTCGTGATCGAAAATTTCCTTGCAGTGATCGCTGCAGAAATGGAACTTGTTGCCGAGGTAGTCCGATTCGCGCGCACCGATCTTTCGCGGATTGCCGGGCTCGGTGAACAGCATCGGGATCTGGCAGGTCTGGCACAGCATCGGCAGCGTCTTCATGTAGAAGCGGTTGCCGGCCTTCGCCTGCTCGCCCCAGTAGTCGAAACGCGGACGGTAGTAGCGGTCGAACGAGTCGGGATACTTCGCCGCCAGCCACGTCATCTCGTCTTCGGTCGGCACCCACGTATGGAATGCGGACGCCGCGTTGAAGCCGTAGAACGTCGACCATGCCTGGTGGCTGATGTGGTCCTTGCCTTCGCACGCGTCCTGCCAGCCCTTCGGCTCGCGAATGCCGTAGCGCGCGAGATCCTTGAACAGCGCGCCGCCGTTCTGCTCCGCGTACATCTCCCACGATTCGCGCCAGCTCATCACGCGCTTCGGCTGCATGTAGTCCATCATCATCGCGACGAGCGTCAGCAGCCGGTAGCCGCGCCAGAACCACTTGTCTATCCAGCGCTGCACGATCGGCACGTTGCCCGGGTCCTGCTCGAGCAGGAACTTGATGCACTCGATGCCGAGCGTCATGTGGCGCGATTCGTCCGACTGCGCGGAGAAGCCGAACGTGACGGTCGACATGTCGCCGTTGTAGGCCGCGCCCGACATGAACGGCACGAACAGCAGGTTCGTCAGCACGTATTCGAACGAGAAGCTCACGGCGGTCAGGAATTCGAACGGCCCCGACGAGTACGCATCCTCGAAGAACGACTTCGGCACCGACAGGTACCAGACGCGATCGAACCAGTGGTTCGAGTGATGGAATCCGTTGAAGAACTTGTTGTACGTCGACATCGCGTGCGTTTCGGTCTGGTAGTGCCGCAATTCGTCGATCGACTGCATCTGGCACGCGATGCGCGCGCCCTCGCCGGTGAAGTGCCGGCCGACGTGCGCGAAGCCGCGATGCGCGAGGTATTCGAGCGGCGTCACGCCCTGGATGAACAGCTTCAGCGCGTTGATGTAGCGCGCATCGGTCACGCCGAGGAACGCGTTGTTCTGCGTGAAGGCGTCGATCACCGCGTACAGCTTCTTTTCCTTCTCGCCCTGGTACTTCCAGTACGCGTCCATCGTCAGGCGAAACGGGTCGACCCACTTGTCCCAGTCGTGGATCTTGATGCCCTCGTAGCGGTCGTACGGAAAGACCTTGTCCATCGGCTGGTAGGTCGTCTCCCAGCCGAGGCCGCGCGTCATCGCCGCGTAGCGGTCCTTCAGGCCGAGTTTTTTCTTGAGCGTTGGCGTGTCCATTCGTGTCTCCGGTGTTGTCGGTGCGCGTGGCGCGTCGTTCAGTGCGACCAGCTCAGCGTGAACTGGTCGTCGTCCTCGTCGATGTGGCCGGACAGCGTGATCAGGTTGACCTGCAGTTGCTGCAGGTCGAAACGCGTGCCGGTGAGTTCTTCGATCGTCTCGCGGCGGATCGTCAGCCGGTCGGGCGAATCGATCTTGACCATGCCGGGCGACTCGACCACCGTCGCGAGCGGGTTGTCGGCGACGATCGCCTCGACGATCGGTCTGGACTCCTCATTGGCCTGGAAGGCGATGAATACGTTGGACATGCTGTTTTCCTGGATGAAAGGTGGGCGGCCCGGGCTCAGAGCGCGAGGCCGAGCTTCGCGACACGTGCGTGGAACTGTTCTCGCGCTTCGTCGAGCGCCGCGCGGCCGTCGTCCTGCAGCGCCAGCGCCGCCACCGGCGCGAGCGCCGCGTCGGCGCGCGCTGACCAGTCGCGCGTCCAGCGTGCCAGCAGCGCGCGGTTGTCGTCGGATTCGGCCGCCATCGTCTTCACGACGGCGTCGATCCAGCGGTTCGATTCGGTGTGCCATTCCGGCATGAACGCGGTCAGCATCGCCACCGCCGAGCCGCCCGCGAGCGCGATCCGCTCGTCGACGAAGCGGTCGTACACGAGCGGGTAAAGCAGCCCGTCGAGCGCCAGGTTCTGCGCGACGAACAGCTCGACCGGGTCGGCGACCACCAGCGTGTCCTCGACGTAGCGCCGCAGCGGCTGCCACGCGGCGCCGGTCGTCCATGCCGCCTTGGCGGTGTCGAGCACGTCGGGCTCGGCCATCGCGAGCGCGAGCCGCGTGAGGTATTGCGCAACCCCGAGGTTGTCCATCGCATGAAACATCGCGGGCGCCGTGAACGCGGTGCCGTAGCCGAGCGCGCAGACCTGCGCGTTGTTCATGTTCGCGCCCCAGGCCGCATGGCGCAGCGGCACCAGTACGTCGAGCGCGTGCGCGGCGACATCGTCGCGCATCAGGCCGATCATCCGGCGCGACTCGACGAACTCGAAGTTCGCCTCCATCGTGTCCTGCTGGCGCGCCCGCGTGGTCGCCCACGACGCGTAGTAGAACTGGCGCGGGTCCTTCAGCGCGTACCAGTTCGCCATCCGGATCGCCGAACGCGACGCGTCGAAGATCTCGTAATCGGGATCCCACGTCGGGCGGTAATGGAAGTTCGCCTGGGGCTGCGCGCCCATCATGCCTTCCTGGTAGCGCGTCGCCGTCTTGTCGCCGCCGATGTTCTGCGCCACGTGCGCAAAGGTGTGCCGGAGCGGCTTGATGTCGACTGTCTTCAGCTCGATGGTCACTTCTAGCTCCTCAAGGTCATGGGTTCGCTTCGACGTCCAGCCGCGTAACGTGCTGTTCGCGGCAGAACGCGTCGAAGGCGGCAGGAGGCAACGTCAGCTCGACGCACAGCTCCGGCGCGCCGCCGATCGAAAACTCGAATTCGACGAAGCCGCGTGGGTTCGTGCCGGTGACGCGGACGCACTTGCGGCCCGGGTCGAGCGGGGAAAGATCGGTGTCGGTTGGATTCATGTCCGGTGTCGCCTCCATGCCGTCCTTCAATGCAGCATCCGTGCCACGCACGGCCGGCTCGGCAAAAAATCTCGATAATTCAGGGAAAGCCCTGACGCGAAGTTCGAATTCGCGATCCACAATGGCGGTTAACCAGAATGGAAACGGCGCCCGGACGAAAGCGCCGGGCGCTTGATTCGGCGGGCCTCTTCATCATTTGAGCAACCCGGCGGCGCGCATTTGATGAAATGATCAAACGGCTGCCCGGGTTCGGGCGCCGCGAGCGGAAATTTCGAAAATCACGAGAAATCTCGACGGAGGAGACATGACGCGGCCCAGCCTGCCCCCCTTGCCGCCGGACACCGACCTGCGCAAGCTGATCCATTTTTCGGCGAGCGACGGCCGCATCTGGCTCGCCGGACAGCGGATGGTGCTGCTCCATGCCGGCGCGCTGGCGACGCTGCGCCAGGAGTTGATGGAAAGCGTCGGGCCCGCGCAGACGCGGCGCTTCTTCACGCGCGTGGGCTTCGCCGCCGGCGAACGGGACGCCGCGCTCGCCCGCGAGATCCGCAGCGGCGCGTCGCTGTTCGACATGTTCCATGTCGGCCCGCAGCTGCACATGCTCGAAGGCGCCGTGCAGGTCACGCCGTTGCGCTTCGAGGCCGATCCCGCGACCGGTGCGTTCTATTGCGAATACCGCTGGGAACATTCGTGGGAGGCCGACGTGCACCGCCGCACGTTCGGGCCGCAGCCCGAGCCGGTGTGCTGGATGCTGATCGGCTATGCGACCGGCTATACGAGCGCCTTCATCGGCCGGACGATCCTGTTCAAGGAAACCGGCTGCGTCGGCATGCACGACCCGCACTGCACGATCGTCGGCAAGCCCGCCGAGGAATGGCCGGACGCCGAGGAAATCTCGTCGTGGTTCAAGGCCGATTCGCTGATCAACACGATCCGCGACCTGCAGACCGAGGTCGAATCGCTGCGCCTCGAGATCGCGCCCGACGATGACCGCACGCGGCTGGTCGGACGCTCCGACGCGTTTCGCGCCGCCTATGCGCTGCTCGAAACGGCCGCGCCGACCAAGGTGGCCGTGCTGCTCACCGGAGAAACGGGCGTCGGCAAGGAGCGCTTCGCCCGCGCGCTGCACAGCCTCAGCCCGCGCGCCGCGAAGCCATTCGTCGCGATCAACTGCGCGGCCATTCCGCACGCGCTGATCGAATCGGAACTGTTCGGCGCGGAGAAAGGCGCGTTCACGGGCTCGCAGGTTGCCCGCGCCGGGCGCTTCGAGCGCGCCAACGGCGGCACGCTGTTCCTGGACGAGATCGGCGAGTTGCCGCTCGACGTGCAGGCCAAGCTGCTGCGCGTGCTACAGGAAGGCGAGGTCGAACGGCTCGGCGCGACCGACAGCAGGAAGGTGGATGTGCGCGTCGTCGCGGCGACCAACCGAGATCTCGAACAGGCCGTGCGCAATGGCACCTTCCGCGCCGACCTCTACTACCGGATCAACGTCTACCCGGTGCTGATTCCGCCGCTGCGCGACCGGCAGGACGACATCGCGCTGCTCGCCGACGCGATGCTGGAGCGCTTCGCGTCGCTGCACGGCAAGCCGGCGCCCACGCTGACCGACTATGCGTACGACGCGCTGCGCGGCTACCGGTGGCCCGGCAACGTGCGCGAGCTCGAGAACCTGATCGAGCGCGCGGTGATCCTGTCGCGCCCCAACCGGCCGGTCGATGCGAAGGACCTGTTCCCCGGCGTCGGGCTGCCTGGCGGCTCGACCGTCGACCGTGCGGGGCAGATCAAGCCGGCCGCCGCGCTGTCGATCGACTGCGCGACGATCCTCGACCAGTTGCAGGGCGGCGGCGGGCTCGACGGCCTCGAGCGCGCGCTGCTGCACGAGGCCGTCGATCGCGCGAACGGCAACCTGTCGGCCGCCGCCCGCCTGCTCGGGCTGACGCGCGCGCAGCTCAGCTATCGCCTCAACCGCAAACAGGATTCGGAGGACGCGTGACATGAACACCATCCTGCCCGCCCACCCGTTCGCCGACGCACTGCCCGACGACACTGCGCCCGCGATCGAGCCGGCCGCCGACGACGCGGTCGAACCGCATGCACGCACGCTCAGCGAACATGCGTACCACCAGCTTCGCCAGCACATCATCGAGGGGCACTACCCGCCCGGCGCGAAGCTGCGCGTCGAGCACCTGAAGAACGTGTACGGCGTCGGCGCGGGTACGCTGCGCGAAGCGCTCACGCGGCTCGTCAGCGATGCGCTGGTCGTCGCCGAAGGGCAGCGCGGGTTTCGCGTCACGCCGATGTCGGTCGACGATCTCGAAGCGATCACGCGGCTGCGCATCCATATCGAGGTCGATGCGCTGCGCGAATCCGTGCGGCGCGGCGACGATGCGTGGGAGCACAGGGTGCGGCAAAGCTTCGAGATGCTGTCGGCCTGGGAGCAGCCGGTGTCGATCGAGCACCGCACCGCGTGGGAAGCGTGCAACCGGCGCTTTCACGAAGCGCTGATCTCGGCGGCCGCGACCCCGTGGACCTACCTGATCCTGCGCATGCTGTCGCAGCAAAGCGAACGTTACCGGCGCGTGTGCATCGGGCTCGGCGATTCGAAACGCGACGTGCATGCGGAACATGCGTGCCTGTTCGAAGCCGCGATGCGGCGCGCCGATGCGCGCGCGGCGCTCGCGCTCGAAGACCATATCGGCACGACGCTCGCCGTCGTGCGCAACGCGCCGCCCGGGACGCTGCCGTTCTAGTGCTTGGATGCCGGCTCGCGGCGCTCAGGCCAGCGCGGGATACCCGTGCGCGGCCGCCTCGTGCTCGAACCGCGCAATCGCGTCGTAGTCGCCTGGCGACAATCGTTCGAATCCCTTCAGCCGCAGCACGCGCGCGCGCTCGGCATCGGCGGCGACCGCGCGATCGAGCGCATCCTGCAGCGCGGCGACCTGCGTTGCAGGCAGCGCGCGCGATGCGATGAACGGCAATCCCGGCGCAGAGGCCGTCATCCCGATGATCCGGATGTGCTTCAGCAATTCGGGCAGCGCGTCCTGCACGTACGCGAACGTCACGCAGTCGATCGCCGCGCAATCGGCTTCTTCTAAAGCCAGCGCACGCAGCACGTTCAGGTGCGAGCCGAGCGCGGCAACCGATCCGAAGAACCGCCCGTCGCGCGCATGCGGCGCGACCGCATGCCGGAGCGCGTTCATCCCGCTGTGCGAATCTCCGCCGTTGAATGCGGCCCGCAGCCCCCGGCATGCGGCGAGCGTCGTCGCGCCGCCCGCATGTGCACGAGCCGACACGGCCAGCACGCTGCTGTAGTGCGCGCCGTGGCAGCCATCCGCATCGAACACGGGCGTCGCGATCAGTCGCACGACATCGCGCAAGCCAAGCATCCGGTACGGATAGCCGCAGGTCTGCGACAGCAGCAGATCGTCGCGCCGCCATAGCGCATGCAGGTCGTCGAACGGTTCGTCAGGAAGCACGACATCGACGGGCCCGCCCGCGTTCGCGAACGCATCGAGTGCATCGCGCAGCAGTGCGCGCCACAGCGCGTCGTGGCGCGGCGTCACGTTGTACATCGGCAGTACTGCGATCCATGGGTTCATGCGGGCATTCTACGCATCACCGCTCACCCGGGGGAACCCGGTTCGATCACGTCAAAACGGGGGCCGAACGTGGTACAGCGCGCCCGAAGCTTATCGGCCACGCGACGATAAGCAAATGCGAATCGATTGGTTGGCCGCACGACGCGATCCCGGTACCGTCCTGATGCCTGCCCGAGCATCGCCATTGCACGTGATAACGGACAGGCCGACCGTGATCCGCGAGACACTTGCGCACCCGGGCCGAGCGCACCGGTTCAATCGCTCGTTCCCCGCACTGCCCGTTCAATCCGCCTCAACGCCATGGCCGAATACTTCGACGTCGACCACGCGCGTGCGATCGCCGCGCTCGACACCCGCTTCACAGCCCGCACCGAGTGGCCGACCTGGCTGCTGGTCGTCGCGATCTACGGCGGCTGGCTCGCCGTGCTGCTGCTCGTGCGCGACGGCACCCTGTCGCTCGCGGCCGCGACACCGCCGCTGATCCTGCTCGGCGCGTGGCACCTGTCGCTGCAGCACGAGCTGCTGCACGGCCATCCGACGCGCTCCGCGCGCGTGAACAAACTGCTCGGCTATCCGCCGCTGACGGTCTGGTATCCGTACACGCTGTATCGCGACACGCATCTCGACCATCACCGCGACGAAGACCTGACCGTGCCGGGCGTCGATCCCGAAACGAACTACGTCACGCGAGAACGCTGGGCGCAGTTGCCGCGCTGGCGCCGCGTGCTGACGGTCGCACGCAAGACATTCATCGGACGATTCATCGCGGGGCCGCCGTTGAGCGTCTTTGCGATGGGCGTCGATGCATGCGCCGCGTTTCGTCGCGGTGACTTTCGCTATCTGCCGATGTGGGCGATGCACGTCGTCTGCGTGGTTGCGCTGCTCGCGTGGCTGCAATGGGCGATCGGCGTGCCGTGGTGGCATTACCTGCTCGTGATCACGTGGCCCGCGTTGTCGATTGCAATGATCCGCTCGCTGTACGAGCACCGCGCCGCGCCGCATCCGAAGGCGCGCATCGCGATCAATGAAGCCGGCTTCGCAATGCGGTTGCTGTACCTGAACAACAACTATCACCTCGTCCATCACGACCTGCCGAAGCTGCCGTGGTACGACTTGCCGCGCGCGTACCGGATGCGCCGCGACGCGTATGCGCGGAAGTGCAGTGGCTTCGTGATTCGCGGCGGGTATCGCGAACTGCTCGCGCGCCATGCGTGGACGCCGACCGATACGCCCGTGCATCCGTTCGATCAGGGCACGGCGTCGTTGTCGACGGGGAGCGGCGTGAAGGTGGCGGTGGTCGACGAGGTGGTGCAGATCAGTACGTGACGTTCGGCGAAGCCGACGATTCGTCCGCCCGGCGGCACATTCCTTACGAAAAGCCGACATTCCGGCTCACACCCGCGCATTGCCAATTCCGCCGGCAATGCCCAGAATGTCGGCTCGTCCGGGGCTTCCAACAATCATTCGCCCCGGCTCTGCTCCCGGCCGCGCGCCGCACTCCCCCACGACGATGCAACCGAACACCCCGCCCGGCGCAATCCGCGCGATCGGCAACGACTGGTCCGTTTCCGCGATTACCGCGGGCTTTCTCGCGGTACTGATTTCCTACGCGGGCCCGCTCGCGATCTTCTTCCAGGCTGCGCAGGCGGCCCATGCGTCCAACGCGATGGTGTCGTCGTGGGTCTGGGCGATCTCGATCGGCGCGGGCGTATCGGGCCTGTTCGCGAGCTGGAAGCTGAAGGTGCCGGTCATCACCGCGTGGTCGGCGCCCGGCACCGCGCTGCTCGTCGGCCTGTTTCCGCAACTGACGCTCAACCAGGCCGTCGGCGCGTACATCACGGCCGCGCTGATCATCCTGCTGATCGGCGTGACCGGCTATTTCGACCGGCTCGTGCGCCACATTCCGCGCGGCATCGCGTGCGGGATGATGGCCGGCATCCTGCTGCCGTTCGGCACGCATGCGTTCGCCGCCGCGTCGGAGCAGCCCGCGCTCGCGTTCGGGATGATCGCGGCCTACGTGATCTTCAAGCGCCTGCTGCCGCGCTACAGCATCGTGCTCGTCTTGCTGACGGGCGCCGTGCTCGCGACGCTGCTCGGGATGACGCATCTCGGCAACGTGTCGGCGAGCCTCGCGCACCCGATCTTCATCGCGCCCGAATGGACGCTCGGCACGACGCTCAGCCTCGCGCTGCCGCTCGTCGTCGTCAGCCTCACCGGCCAGTTCCTGCCGGGCATGACGATCCTGCGCGTGTCCGGCTATCACACGCCTGCGCGGCCGATCATCACGGCGACCAGCGTGATGTCGCTCGTGGTCGCGTGCTTCGGCGGGATCACGATCGTCGTCGCGGCGATCACGGCCGCGCTCTGCACCGGCAAGGACGCGCACGAAGACCCGGACCGGCGCTACATCGCCGGGCTCGCGAACGGGGCGATCTATCTGATCGGCGGGCTGTTCGCGGGCACGATCGTCGCGGTGTTCTTCGCGCTGCCGAAGGCGTTCGTCGCTATCCTCGCGGGGCTCGCGCTGATCGGTGCGATCGGCGCGAACGTGCACGGGATCTTCGAGGACGAGAACCACCGCGAGGCGTCGCTGATCACGTTCCTCGCGACCGCGTCGGGCATGACGTGGCTCGGGCTCGGCTCCGCGTTCTGGGGGATCGTGATCGGGTCGCTTTCGTATGCGGTACTGAACAAGGTGCGGCGACCGGCGTGATGCGCCACGCGGGTCGCCGCTTCGGCTAGTCAGATGTGCACTATGCGCACGCACAGAAACGCCAAGAGCCAATGGGCAGCGACCACGCCAACGAGATATCCAACAATGACGAGTGGCGGGCGGCGTCGCGCAAACAGGTAGAAACCCAACGCCGCAAAGAGGATCATCGGGCCAAAGACGTATGAGAACAGTTTGATTGTGCTCTGTATGGTTATGGCGCAAGCATCCACGCCGCCGCCACATTCGCCCACGCGCGGGACGCAGAGGCTCGAAAAGACTGAGCACAAATAGCTGTCAATCAACGTCCATATGACAACACTAGCGACGCCAGCGAGCCCGAATCCGGCGGTCCCAAAGAAACGTCGCATTACCTGATTTCCCAAAAGAGTATCTGCTTGGAGTTGCGCAGGTCTGACCAACCGAAATCAGTGTCGGGGAGAAGTTCGTGCATGCCGAAAGCTCTGCCGAACGTTGATATCACTCCAGGCACACTGCTGACCGTCATTCGCGAGCCGTTCCACAAATCTATGTGACCACCACTCGCATTCGCGGCCGATTCACCGCCACGCGTCCAGTACCTAGAGAACTGTATGATACCGGTGCGTCCCTTGACCTTCGACTCCCAGTCCGCCCCAGTGATGTCCTCTGCTTTGGGAAGACCAGCGAAGGGCTGAAACTGCAGCCATTTTCCCATCTCTTCGGCACGCGTTGCGGTCGGCTTACCATCGAGCATGATTCGGCCGATGGTCTTCGCGCCCGATACAGGCTTTACCGTCTTCGAGTTGAATGACTTCATGCCAACGCCGACGCGATGCAATGTGACGCTCATCCGAATGGCGCATTGATTTGTGTAGGCGGGGTCGTCATATGGCTTTCCCGAGGGGAAGTTATCCCAAAGCTCTTTAAACGTGACGCCTGAAAGGGGCACCTCTTTCTCTGAACCTTGCGTGTTGTTCGAACGGATTTTGATGGGATTGGGGTGTGGCACGCGTCATTCTCCGTAATGTTTCACGAGAGCGTCGTCGCCCCAGTAGATGGTGTAGTCGTCGGAGTTGTCGCCGGTGTGAATGCGGGGAAGCCGGCCGCTCGCATCAAGACTCCCGTAATGCACACGGCCATCCGACGTTTCGATGTAGTACGGCATGCCTTCCGTCGCATGCTCGGTTGCCTTCACGCGTTCGTCATATGCGCCTTTCTTGACCGAAGCGACGCCACCGGTTGCCGTGCGGCTCGAAATGACTTCCCCGAGTCCCTTTAGCCCATCGCAGCACCATGCTTCGCCGGCAAGTGAAGCCATGATATGTGGTGGCATCGAGCAACCACACAGCACGATGTCCTGGTCCAGTGCGACCTCGCCTTGAAACTTGAGCCGATACGGACCACCCGCCTTTGCGATGATGCCGGTGTGTTTGCATGCATCGCAAAATGCGCTTCCGCCAATCAGCGCTGCTTGATGCCCATGTACAAGGAACGGTGGTCCGCTGTATGGCTAAATTGTCCCGCCACTTGAAAGACTATCGCCAACAACTGCAATGCGTCGATTCATTGACTGATCCTCTCGAAAGGACCAATCCTAATCGCGTCACGTATCGGGGCATCTCAATAAGACAGGGGGATCTTCGAGGACGAGAACCACCGCGAAGCGTCGCTGATCACGTTCCTCGCGACCGCGTCGGGGATGACGTGGCTCGGGCTCGGCTCCGCGTTCTGGGGGATCGTGATCGGGTCGCTTTCATACGCGGTACTGAACAAGGTGCGGCGACCGGCGTGATGCGCCACGCGGGTCGCCGCCGCTGTCACCGCGCGTGCTGGCGCACCAGTTGCGCGAGCGCGTCGGTCAGCGTCGTCGTGCCGTAAAGCCGCTCCGACACACCTTCCTCGACGTCGATCTGCCCGGCGTTGTGCACGTCGTAGAGATCGACGATCAACTGCGCATGGCGTTCGCTGAGGCCTGCGCGCAGCAACGTCGCAGCCCACGTTTCGCGTGGCAGTTCATGCGCGACGATCGCGCGGCCGGCCGCCGCGCCGAGCGTATCGGCGATCGCCGTCACGCTCACCCGCCGCGGCCCCTCGACACTGACGATGCGCGGCCCGTTGCCGCCTTCCGGCGCATCGAGCAGCAGCCGCGCCGCGACGACGCCCACATCGGGCGCCCAGACCGTCGGGAACACCTTGCCGACCGGATGGTGAAAGCTCGGCAGCACGCCGGTGCCGAGCGCGACCGGCAGGATGCGCGTCCAGTTCTGCAGATGCTCGGCCGAGCGCAGCAGCGTCACGTGCGTCGGGATCGTCCGCAACCGTTCTTCGAAGTGATGAAACAGCCGGGTGATGCCCGTATTGCCGTCGCGCTCCGCACCGTAGTCCGACAGCGCGAGCAGCACCGGCGGCGGGTTCGCGGCAAGCGCCGCAGTCGCGACGTCGATCGTCCGCGTCATCGTCGCGGCCGGATCGGGGTCGGCGACGGGCACCGGGCACAGTATCTGGACGGCCCGTGCGCCGTCGATTGCCGCTGCGATCGCGTTCGCGTCCGTCAGCTCGGCGATCACGACGTCGCAGCCGAGCTGCGCGAAACGCTCACGATGGCGTGCGTCGCGCAACACCGCGCGCACGGGATGGCCGGCGTTGCGCAAGGCCGTCACGGTCGACTGGCCGACGTTGCCGGATGCACCGAAGATCACGAACACGATTCGCTCCTGGGGGGATGAAGGTGGGGTGATTGTCGGCTTGCGCGGCGGGAACGGCGCGCACGGAGGGATGAATACAGCAGGAAAGGATGATGGATTGGGTGACGGCTACCATGCGCGTTGTCCGACGCACCGCCCGTCGTTTTGAATCGTATGATCTGCCGATCACAAGAAGCAACATGCGGCGGCGCGGGAGATTCTTTGCGCGCGGCGCCCCAGATCGCGATACGACACATGAACGTTGAGCGCACGCGATGCTTCCGGGATCTAGCTCCAACTTTGTCTTCAAAAAATTGGAGTTCTGGAGATACACTTGGAGATAACTGAAGCCTTGCCAGACAAGGCAGACAGACCGAAACACGTGATTGCCTCCAAATCTCCAACGATGTTCGCTTTCTGTCGCACTGGAACAATGCACCTCGGATGCGGAAACCCGGACCGGTCTCCGGGCTTCCGCCAACTCTGGGGTTCAGGATCGACGAAAGCACCGGCGTTTGGGATGGCAATTGCGAACTTGGCTCCGCCTGGACTAGCGACACGGATACTTCGCCATGTACATAACGAAAATAAACATATCAAACTATAGAAGCTTCGCTGATGCCACCGAAATCCCCTTGCAACCCGGAATGAATCTCCTACTTGGCGAGAATAATTCCGGAAAAAGCACGGTATTACAGGCGCTATCATTCGACTCAATAGCATACGAACCCCATCTTTCCCTAAAAACAAAACCATCGCCCTCGAGCGTAATAAGAACGGAGCAGCGAGTCGGAATCGAAGTCTCAATCGAAAAATCGGAAGTTTGGAAATATCTCGGCGAGCAGGCGCTCCTCCCAATTCCATCATCCGACATGATTCCGTCACTCGATTTCCCTAATTTTCTGAGAGAAATAGATCTCCTGGACATTGGATTTGAATTAATTCGCAAAGAAACCAACTATCAGATCGACTTTTTTCATGCAATACAGGGACAAAAATTTAGCGCCAGTCGCGTTGCCAATCAAATGATCATGGCTTATCGCTGCCCACCCGGGGAAAGCCTCCAAGGAGGAGCGATATCAAACTACGGCACTTCAGCGATTTCAACGTTAATTGACACCCAATGGAATTCATTCAAAACAAATCTTTATAAGTTTCGCGCCGAACGACTAAATGTTTACAGATGCCCATTTGGAGCATCGACAACTCTTAATCCAGACGCGAGCAATCTAGCTGAATGCCTTAACTCCATGCAATCTCAACAGCCGGATCTTTTTGAAGAGTACGTCCGGTACGTCAATAAGATTTTCCCAACCGTACACCGCATACAGGCGGTCGCAGTTCCCAACAATCAGATGCTTGAGATTAGAACGTGGCTAACTCCAGCAGCCAGCCGGCGCTTCGATCTCTCTATACCCTTGTCGCAAGCTGGCACAGGCGTCAGTCAGGTTTTGGCGATCCTGTACGTGGCTATGGTTTCGCTGGAACCGATAGTCATTGGCATCGACGAACCGAATAGCTTCTTGCATCCGAAAGCAGTGCGGTCACTACTACAAATACTCAACACCCTGACAATACGTCATCAATACATTATCACCACACACTCACCAGAAGTAATTCGCTCGTCCGACCCAGAATCTATTGCCGTCGTACTTAACAACGGCGGAACTTCACTGGTGCAAAAGCTTGATCCATCCAATATTGAGCACATTAAAGAAGGACTAGCAAACATCGGCGCCCGATTGTCTGACGTATATGGCGCAGACGAGATACTCTGGGTAGAGGGAGAGACTGAGGAACTAACATTTCCAAAGATTGCACTTCACGTAGCAAACTTAAAAATGGTTGGCGTTGCAGTGTTGAAAGTTAACGCCACCGGCGATTTTGATGGCGGTCGACGCGTGCGACCTCGGATGGTCTTTGATACCTATAAAAATTTATCGAACGCCGGATCACTAATCCCCCCAGCAATCGGGTTTATTTTCGACAAAGAAGAACGCAATCAAAGAGACATCGACGATTTAATCAAGGAATCTGGTAGGTCAGTTATCTTCCTTGATCGCCGCTGCTATGAGAATTACCTATTACACCCCGATGCAATATCCAGCACCTTGTCATCCAGCATCGGCGTCCCCATTGACACCGACAATGTAAAAAAATGGATAATCGACAATGGAAACGCTCAAAAATACATCGACCCAGCGGCGTCCATCAGTGAACAAGAGCACCCTTGGGAATCTCTCGATTGGCTTCAACGCGTGAACGCCCCAAAACTCCTGCGAGATATATTCGCTTCTATCCCCGAACAACCGGAGGAATACCGAAAAACGACGCACTCCGTAGCCTTAACCGATTGGCTGCTGGCCAACGCGCCTGATCAGCTGACGCCCATTGCGGACCTACTCAAGGGCTGCTTCTCGGCTACGGGCGAATAGATCTGCTCGGACTTCGAGGCGGCTATCAGCCTCCGTCCTCTCGTAATCCGGCAAGCTGACGTCGTATGTTGGTGCTTTTGTTGGTATCTCTTCGAAGAGATCGCTTACAACCTCGCATGTGTAAGCCAATGTGAATTCTGTCGGGCACCCCGCATCCGCGGTGGGGCCATCGCCCCGCTACGCCCCGCTCCCGCTGCCCTCGCCGTCATACGCCAACCGCAGCCCGCCCCGCGCCCCCGAGCGCGCAATCTCGGTCGGCGTTGCACCTAGCACGCGATTCATCCAGTTCGCCATGTGGCTCTGGTGGGCGAACCCGGCTTCGAGCGCGATCTGGCTGATGCTGAGCCGGCCTTCGAGCAGCAACGCCTTCGCGCGCTCGACCCGGCGCCGCACGACGTACTGATGCACGGGCATCCCGAGCGTTTCGCGGAACAGCACCTTGAAATGCGGCACGCTGATCGACACGAGCGCCGCGAGTTCGGCGAGCGTCATGCGCCGGTCGAGGTTCGCTTCGACGTAGTCGATCACGCGCGCGGCCGCCTTCGGCGCAAGCGTGCGGCGGCGCTCGCGGAATGCCGGCTGGCCGTCGACCAGCCGCGCGACGAGCGCCGTGCACAGGCTTTCCGCATAGAGCGGATCCGACGCGTCTTCCGCTTCGAGTTCGGCGGCCATCGCCCATGCGATGTGCTGCAGGCGCGGGTCACGCACCTGCAGCCGGCGGCGGATCTGCCCCTGCGACGGCTTCAGTTCGAGCTGTTCGACGGTCCGCCGCACGAACGTGTCGCTGAGCGCGATATGGAGGATCTGGCAGTCGGCGCTGTCGGTCCACTGGCCGGGCAGGCCGGCCGGAATCACGTCGACGTCGCCATGCGCCTGGATGCGCGACACGCGCTCGCCGTCGCACACGCAATCCGCGCGAACGGGCGACCCGATATGCACGCCGATCCGGTGATGCTCGGCCGCCGGAATCCGGTAGGTGCCCGCGCGGATTTCCAGCAGCGACGCACCGAAGCCCTGCCAGCCGAGCCCGCGGCTCGAGCGCAGGCTGACCGGGACGCCGTTGTCCGTCGGCGCCGCAAGAATCGCATCGCTCATGGCCTTCCTCCAGTGGATGGGGATGTCGAACGCGCATTGTGACGCGTTTTCGGGCCGCCTGCCGGGGCTGCCGGCGGCGCGCCCGGGTCGCGCAGAAAAAGATCATCCGTTTCTGCTCGGGGCCATCCTTGCGTGTGCGCCGGCGGGCGCCGCGCCGCTTACGATGGCCCCATCCGACACCTACGGAGACCGTCATGCCCCATCAGTGCCTTGCGCAGCGCACCGCGCTCTCCGCGCCGTCGCCCGCCACCACCCACCCTTCATCCGGCCCCCGCCCCCGCAACGACCGCACCACGTTCGCCGCCTGGTGCCTGCGCATCGTCGGCTGGTACCGGCTCGAACGACTGCTCGCGTCGATCCCCGACAGCAACGACGACTTCGGGCTCGTCTGAGCGGCCGCGCGGCAGGCATCGTCGACTCATCGCGCCGCCTACTTGCGCCGCCGCTCGTGCGGCGCCACCGTCGCGCCGTCGATCACCGGTGCGCCCTGCTTGATCAGGAAGTCGCGGAACAGCCCCGTGACCTGCGAAATGCGCCGGTCGGCGAGCGTGACCACATACCATTCGCGCTCGATCGGGTTGCCGGGGAACGGCAGTTGCCCGAGCAGCCCGGTGCGCAGTTCGAGTGCACACGCGTGCAACGACAGGAACGCCACGCCGAGCCCGGCTTCGGCCATCTGCTTGATGGCCTCGTTGCTCGACAGCTCGGAGCCCACATGGAAGCGGTAGCCCGCGTTCTTGAACAGGCTCTCGACGGTCGAGCGCGTACCCGCGCCGCGTTCGCGCACGAGCAGGTGCGCGGATTCGAGATCCTTCAGCGCGACGCGCTTGCGCTGCATCAGCGGATGGCCGGGCGCCGCGACGAACACCATCGGATGCTTCGCGAATTCGACCGCATGCGTGCGCAGCTCCTTCGGCGCGCTGCCCATCACCGCGAGATCGATTTCATGGGTCGCGAGCATGCGGATGATGTCGTCGCGATTTCCAACCTTGAAATAAGTCTTCACATGCGGACGCGTCGCAGTGAATTTCACGAGCAGCGGCGGAATCAGGTACTCGGCCGTCGTGATCGCGCCGATCCGCAGCGTGCCGCCGAGATCGCCCGTGAGCGCGGCCACTTCGTCACCGGCCTCGCTCCACAGATGCAGGATCTCGCGCGCATAGCGCGACACGATCTCGCCGGCCGCGGTCAGCTGCACGCCGCGCCCCACCCGCTGCAGCAACGCGGCGCCCACCGCCTCCTCGAGCAGGCGAACCTGCAGCGACACGGCCGGCTGCGTCAGGTTCAGCTCCTCGGCCGCCCGCGACACGCTGCCGAGCCGCGCAATCATGTCCAGCGCCTTCAGCTGCCGGAACGTCGCGGTCTTTCCTATAAGTGAATACATATGAGTCGCTTATAAACATTAAATTGTTCGTGTTGGTTCGAAACTATATCGTCGGTTCTTGAGCAATGTCATCCGAATCGTCATTCAGCAGGAGCCCAACATGGACAACACCACGCCCAACCTTGCAACGGACCGCGCACCGCGCCTGCCGCGCATCGTGATCGTCGGCGGCGGCGCCGGCGGCCTGCACCTCGCCACGCGTCTCGGCGATACGGTCGGACGCCGCGGGCAAGCCGAAGTCGTGCTCGTCGATCGCTATCCCACGCACTTCTGGAAGCCGTTGCTGCACGAAGCCGCATCGGGCCACCGCGACCCGGCCTCGCACACGATCGAATACGCGGCGCAAGCGAAGCGCCACGGTTTCCGCTTCGTGCAGGGCGCGTTGCAACAGGTCAACCGCGCGGCGCGCACGGCGACGATCGCAGCCGTGCAGGACGCCGACGGCACGGAAATCCTGCCGCAGCGCGAGCTCGACTATGACGATCTCGTGCTCGCCGTCGGCAGCGTGACGAACTTCTTCAATGTGCCGGGTGCGGCGCGCCACGCGCTGCCGCTCGAAAACCTCGACCAGGCCGAGGATTTCCGCCGGAAGTTCCTCGCGGCCTGCACGAAGGCGAATCACCTGGCCGAGCAGCAGCCCGCGCGGCGCGCCGCGCCGATCTGCATCAACGTGATCGGTGCGGGCGCGACGGGCGTCGAACTGGCAGCGGCATTGCGGGATTCGATCCAGCAACTGACGACGTACCGCTTCAAGGCGCTGGTGTCCGCGCGCGACGTGCATATCCGGCTGATCGAAGGCGGCCCGCGCATCCTGCCGGCGCTCGACGAGCGGCTGTCCGGCAAGATGCACGCGCAGCTTCGCGCGCTGAACGTCGACGTGCTGACCGATACCCGCGTGGCGGAAGTCGGCGCGGATGCCGTGACGACCTCGACCGGCGAACGGCTCGCGAGCGACATCACGATCTGGGCAGCCGGCGTGGCCGGCCCCGCGTTCCTGCGGCAGATCGGCGACATCGCGCTCAATCGATCGAACCAGGTGATCGTCACCGATACGCTGCAGACGCCGGACGATCCGCACGTGTATGCGTTCGGCGACTGCGCCGCCTGCCCGACCGCCGGTGCGAACGGCTTCCTGCCGCCGCGCGCGCAGGTCGCGTATCAGCAGGCCGTGTACCTGGTCAACGCATTCGCGCGGCGCGTCGCCGGCAAGCCGGTGGCCGGCTTCACGTTCCGCGATGCAGGCACCGTCGTGTCGCTCGGGCATGCGGGCGCCGTGTACCAGGCTGACATCAGCGTGCGTTCGCGCTCGCTGATCGTCGACGGGCTTGCCGCGATCGGGCTGTACAAGTTCCTGTATCGCAAGCACCTGTTCAGCGTGGTCGGCGTGAAGCGTGCGCTGTTCCAGTCGCTGAGCCACTGGCTGCAAAGCCGCAACCAGCCGTCGATCAAGCTGCACTGATCGCACCGGTTCACACGCGCTATCGCAAGACGGCATATCGGGCGTGCATCGCTCGATATGCCGTTTTTTCATATGCACATGCGCGGTGCATTCACCGCGTGCGCAACTCTGGTGCATCACATCGAAGGCCGTCGATACGATGCGATTCGCGCGGAACAGGCCGTGCGACACGCATCCCGCGCCCACCTTGGCTCGCCGCCCCATTCATTAGTCGAATCGTATGGGTCGGATATAAATATTAATTGGTCGCGATTTCGGGATCGACGCTAAGGTGTGTGGCATTCCCGTCGGCGAACGGATCATCACGTCTCTGAAGAGGAATCACCGTGGTTATCGAAGCCATCGTCACCCGTCTCGACGCAGCATTCGCGCAAATCGAAGCAACACCGGATTCGCATGAATCGCGCCATCAACGCGACGCGATCATCCAGTGGCTCGACCGAGCATCGGAAGAAGGATATCGACTCGGTCTCGTCACGACGCTGCCGGCCGCACGGCTCAGCGACATGTTCGAAGGCCAGTTCGGCCGCGCGAACCTCGACCGCTTCTCGGTCGTCGTCACGGACGCCAATCAGCAGGACTCCGGATCAAATCAGCATCCTTACGACGTCGCGCTGCAGGCGCTCGGCGTGCCGCCCGAGCGCGCGGTGGCGATTGCGAGCAGCGAACCGGAGCGCCGCGAAGCCGAGCATTTCGGCCTGTCGCGCTGCGTGAACATCACCGACACCGTGCGCTCGATCGCATCGGCCGGCCTGCACTGAACGCCGGCACACGGGCCGGCGGTGGCCGGCCTGCCCCGATCCGGCGGTCATCCGACGATTGCCCGACCGAATCCTGACATTCTGCTGTCAAAGTCGCTTGCAACACTTCCGGGCTTGACCGATCCCTCCCGGAGACGGGACGACGCGCACCTGCATCGTCCCGCCCGTTGCACACCACGATGACACGCCCGATCCGCACCGCCACCGCCCTGGTCGTTTCCTGCCTGCTGCTCGCCGCTTGCGGCGGCGAAGACTCGACACCGCCCGCGGCTCCTGCCGACAACAGCGGCTCGACGCCCGCACCGCAGCCGCAGCCTCAGCCCAAGCCGACACCCGCGACTTACTACCAGACGAAGACACCGTACCGTCCGCAACAGGACGCCGCGACGTACGAAGCGCCGCCCGCCGGCTACGCGCCCGTCTATACGGAACTCGTCGCGCGCCACGGCTCGCGTGGATTGTCGGGCTTCAAGTACGACGGCGCGATCTACGCGATGCTGGTCAAGGCCGAGGCCGACGGCGCACTGACCGCGCTCGGCGCGCAGCTCAAGGCCGACACGTACGCGATGATGAAGGCCAATGCGCTGCTCGGCTATGGCGTGGCGGGCATCTCGACGCCCGGGTACGGCAACCTCACGCAAACCGGCATCCGCGAACACCAGCAGCTCGCCGCACGTCTCGCGCAGCGGCTGCCCGCATTGTTCGCGGCCGGCAACCGGCAGGTCGTCGTCGTCAACTCGGGCCAGGATCGCGCGGTCGACAGCTCGACGTATTTCTCCGCGTCGCTCGTGGCCGCGCAGCCGGCGCTGGCCACGGCGATCACGCTGCCCGCCGCGCAGTCCGGCTATCCCGCGAACGCGCCGGTCGCGCAGCCGGCCGGCACCAACCGCTTCCTGCTGTATTTCCACTCGCTGAAGCCGGCCACCGATCTCGTGACCGACACGAGCAATCCGTACTACGCGACCTATCAGGCGAGCCAGGCATACCAGGCCTATGCGAGCGACGCGACGGTAGCCGCGAAGCTCAACGCGATCAAGGCCGCGCCGCAGGCGGCCGACGTCGCGCAGACGGTGCTGTCCGCACTCGTGTCGCAGGCATTCATCGCGAAGCTCGGCACCGACGGCTACACGTTCGCGAACACGGGCACCTATGCATTCACGTCGGCGGACGGCAAGTTCACCAATACGCTGAAAGGCGACGGCAAGACGAAGATCGCGACGACCGTCGATGCGGTGAACGTGCTGTACAACCTGCTGCAGGTCGCGCCGGCGATGACGACTGAAACCGGCGGCGTCACGATGGAGAAGTACATCGGCGCGGAGCAGGCGCAGTATCTCGCGTATCTGCAGGATGCCGAGGACTACTACCAGAAGGGGCCGGGCATCCAGGAAGCGAACCCCGTCACGTACCGGATGGCGAAGGTGCTGCAGGACGATTTCTTCGGCGAAGTCGATGCGATCGCGCGCGGCGACCTGACCCGCGCCGCGAAGCTGCGCTTCACGCATGCGGAGATCGTGATTCCGTTCGCGTCGATCATGAACCTGAAGAACGTGTTCGTGCCGACGCCGCAGGCGCAGACCTACACGTACGCGAACAACCCGTGGCGTGGCGATCAGGTGTCGCCGATGGCCGCTAACATGCAGTGGGATGTCTATCGCAACGGCTCGCGCCTCATCGTGAAGATGCTGTACAACGAGCGCGAAACGGATTTCCAGGCCGCGTGCGACGGCGCGAAGATCGCGGCGGGCAGCCACTTCTACGACTACGCGGGGTTGAAGCAGTGTTACGGGTATCAGTGAGGTGAGATGACGCGGGCGGCGGGCCACGCCACCCGCTCGCCCCGCCGCCCGCCGGCCATTTCCGGTTCGACCAGCATCACCTCGATCCGCTCCTTGCCCTTCCCGGTATTCCGGCGCTTGAGCGTCAGCATGCCGATCTCGCCGGTTGACGTAGGATGCGTGCCGCCGCACGCCATCGTCGCGAAGCCGTCGACCGTCCAGAACCTGCGTTGCGCGTCGACATCGCTGAAGTCGGTCACGATGCGCAGGTCGCGCTTCGACAGATCGGCCGCGGCCGACTCGATCTCGGGAAACAGCGGCGCCACGCTCGTGTCGCTCGCGAAGTCGATGCGCGCCTTGTCCTGCCCGATATGCGCGCCGATGCGCTCGATGCCGGGCCTGAGCCGATAGACCAGCTGCAGCACCATTTCGGCCGCGAAATGCAGACGCATCAGCCGGTACCGCCGCGTCCAGTCGATGCGCCAGGTCACGCGATCGCCGACGCCCAGCGCATGATCGTGCGCCAGCGTATAGACGATGTCGAGCCCCTGCTTTTCAGCCTGGATGACCGGATAGCCGCCCAGTGACCCCGCGTCGCTTTCCTGCCCGCCCGAAAACGCAAAGAAGATGGTTTCTTCCACCCGCACGCGGTCGCCGTCGACGTGGCTGACGACGGTATCCAGCGTGGTCCGGTAGGGATCGTCCCAGAATACTTTCTTCGTCATTGCCCGCCGTGCCTTTCGCCGAGGAAAACAAGCAGGTTAGCCGGATCGCGTACCGGTGGCTTGTACGATCTTGCGCCCTTGCGCCGACGTACCCTCGCCAGCCATGGCACGCGATGCAGCCGCGGCTTCCTCGTCGCCCTTGCGCTCGACACTCCACGTATGAATCGGCCGATGCCCCGGCCGCTCCCATTCGGGCGGCATCCACAGGTGTTTCAGCCGCTGCACGACGGGCCCGGGCGCGAACACGTCGCGCCACATGTCGACGAATTCATGCAGGTTCAGCACCAGGAAGTTGTACGAACGAATCTGCTGCGTGATCCCGTAATCGACCGGCTCCGTCTCCTCGACATACGTGCCGAACAGGCGATCGAAGATGATCAGCACGCCGCCGTAATTCCTGTCGATGTAACGCGGATTGCGGCCGTGATGCGCGCGATGGTTCGACGGCGTATCGAACACGTACTCGAACCAGCGCGGCAGCCGCCCGATCGCTTCGGTATGCACGAAGTACTGGTACGCGAGATCGACCGCAAGCAGGAACAGCACGACGGCGGGCGGAATGCCGAGCCACACCGGCGGCAGGTAGAACACGAACACGCCGACGAACGCGTTCAGCAGCGACTGCCGCATCGCGGTCGTGAAGTTCATCACTTCACCGCTGTGATGCGGCACGTGCGCGGACCAGAACCAGCGCACGCGATGCGACGTGCGATGAAACCAGTAGTAGCAGAACTCCACAACGACGAAGATCGGCACGATCGTGAAGCCGTTCACCGGCACGTCGAACAGGCGGTGCCGGTAGACCCACGCGAAGATCGCGCCCGTGAACAGCAGCCCCATCACCGTCTCCGCCACCTGATAGCCGGCGCCGAGCGACAGGTTCGCGACGATCTCCTTCCAGCGAAACGGCTCGCGGCGGCCGCGCCCGGTCATCACCGCGTATTCGATCGCGAACGCGATCAGGAAGACCGGCGTCATGCCGATCAGCAGCACCTGCTTCCAGTCCACGTCGTTACCCAGGAACGCATGGAGCCACGTCATCAACTCGGTCGGCATGTTCGCGGCCTCGATCAAGAACTGACCGGCAGTATGGTCGCGCACGGGTCGACCCGCGTTGACACTTGCCGACGATTACTTGACACTTTCCGCCATGCCCGCCGCCTCCCCGCTATCGACGCAGCGCGTCTACTACTCGAGCACCTACGTGCGGCTGCTGTTCGACTATCTGTCCGAGCAGGGCAAGGATGCCGCGCACGTGCTCGGCGAGGCGCGGCCACCCGAGGACGATCGCGGGCTCACGCTGTACGCAAGCGCTCACTGGCGCCGCCTGCTCGAATGCGCGGTGCGCGCGCTCGACGATCCGCTGCTCGGCCTGCACGTCGGCCAGCGCATCACGCCCGCTCATCTCGGTGCGCTCGGCTACGCGTTGCATGCATGTCGCGACGCCGGCACCGCACTCGCACGCTGGCAGCAATACGAACACCTGATCGCGAACGTCGCGCGCATGGAAGTGCGGGTCGAAGCGACGTCGGTCGCGATCGAATGGCACGACGCGCCGGAGCCGCTCGGCCCGCTCGTCGACGAAGTGGCGCTGACGGCCATCGTACAGTTCGCGCGCAACATCACCGGCACGCATCACGGGCCCGACGAGGTCTGCTTCGTGCACCCGTCACCCGCCGACGAACGGCCGTATGTCGACTATTTCGGCTGCCCGGTGCGATTCGGCCAGCCGGTGAACCGCCTCGCGTTCCCGTTGCGCCTGCTCACGCAGCCGCTGCGCCAACCGGATGACGCGCTGCTGCAGATGATGGAGCGCCAGGCGAGCGCGCTGCTTGCCGAGCTGCGGCAGACGGACGATCTCGAACAGTCGGTGCGCGAAGCCGTCGCGCGCCTGCTGACGCAAGGTGAAGCGAGCATCGAACAGATCGCCGCGGACCTGCATGTGTCGTCACGCACGCTGCATCGACGCCTTGCCGAACTCGGGCTCAACTTCCGGATACTGCGCGAGGACACGCGGCGGCGGCTCGCGATCGACCACCTGAACGATCCGCGGCTGACACTCGCGGAAGTGGCCTGGCTGCTCGGCTATTCGGAACACAGCGCATTTACGCGCGCCTTTCGGCGCTGGACCGGCGAATCGCCGCAGCAGTGGCGCAGCCGGCAACCGGCACGGGCAGCGAACGTCGCGCGCGGCTGAACGTGGCGCGCAAGCGTGCCGCCGACGAACTCGCGTCCGCTCGCACGGTCGAACGAGCATCGCCGGAGAATCCCATGAAACGCGTTGCTATTGCCACTGTCCTGACCCTGCTGGCCGCCGTCAGCTTGCCGGCTGCCGCCGCTGCACCATCCGGCAGCGCCGAGCCGGCTCCCGTTCAAGTGCACGCGAAAAACTGCGTGCCGTCCCGCGACGCCACGCCCGACACCCGCTCGCCGTCGAAGGCGCCGCCGATCCGCGTATGCGTCAGCGATTCCAATACGCAGCTGAACCTGCCGTGGTTCCTGACCGATGTGCTCACCGCAGTGGACACGCACCAGTCGGGCGGTGACCTGCTGCGCAAGATGCGCAACGATTTCTGAATCGCGGCCCGCGCGACGCGCCGGCACCGCATCGATCACTCACCATCGGACGCCTGCAGCACCTGCACGAACGTGCCGACCATGCCGGCCCACATCGCCGGGTCGGCAATGCTGCGCAGCAGCGCAAGCAATTCCTTTCTTTCACCTTTCGAAAGCGGCCCATGTGCGCCGCTGATGGTGTTGTAGCGCGGCGTCCCGCGCGAAGCGAGCGCGCGGTCGAGCCCGTAGTTGCGGGCCTGCCCGTTCACGTCGAGCCGGATCCACAGCGAACCGCCGTCGGCTGCGGCTGCACCATCGGTCACGATGACCGTGGGCACGGTATTTTCTGCCATCCCGAAGCTCCGGCGAGACGCGCGACCGTATTGCGCGGCGACCGATCAACGGCCGCCGGCAGGCCGGCGGAGACAGCATCCCGAAAGAATGTTTCCTGTCGAGACACAATGACAAAACTACACTAATAGTTGAATAACAATATTTCGTAATCTCTCATCACATCTTATACTTGCCGCGCACCATCCTCGTGCCAAAGAGACGGTGTTTTTAGTCCCGGCCGCAAGACCATGCGGCCGGGGTTTTTTTCGGTGTGCTACGTCAATATACATGCGCCGTATGCACATGTTTATAGAGGCAAGCCTCCGAAATAAATGGCCGATTGCAACGGGGCTGCCGCATATACCCGTCGCGACCGTAGAATCGATCGCATCGCCGCGATACCGGCGCGCGCAACGCATCGTCCGACCCTGGCATGACGCGTGCGCGCTGTTCGTGTGTCGACCGGTTCGACTTGCCTCTCTCGACAAACAACACCAAAGGCGACCGCGGGAATGTCGGCGTTCACGCCAGGCTCGAAGGCAGTTTTCCAGCACAGCGGTGCGTGGCCGCGAGTCGTCTTTTTCGTCGCCGTAATCGTTTGCGTGCTCGTGCCGGCATGCGCGATCGCGCTGGCCGACCGCTACGCGCGCGACACCGTCACCGAGCATGAACACGTGGTCGCGAATGACATCGCGGCCTCGGTGGACCGCATCCTCGACGGTGCGCGCCTGCGTCATGTGGACGAACTGACCGCACTCGTCGGGCGGCCATGCGCGACGGTCTTCCGGACGCTCGCCGAAATCGGCACGCGCCTGCGCTACCTGCGCGCCGTTGCGCTGGTGCACGACGGCCGCGTCATGTGCTCGTCGGCGCTGGGGGCGATCGACTTGCCGCTCGACGCGTACACCCACGAGCCGGAACCGGGATCGACGCTCGTCACGCTGCTGCGCCAGACGCCGTTCCAGCAGGGCATCCCGGTACTGCCCGTGTTCTATGCCACCGCGCCCGGCGCGGGCGTGCTCTACCTGATCGAAGGTGACTACGTGGCCGACGCGCTCGCACACGGCGCCCGCTACGGGACGGAAACCGCGACGCTGTCGATCGCGGGTTCGGGCCATCTCGATCAGCGCGGGAAGTTTTCACCGGAGTCGGCCACGGAACCCACCGGCGGAAGCACGATCGTGTCGCCCCGCTGGCCGTTCACGGTGCGGGTTGCCGCCTCCGCGCACTATGCGTCGCAGATCCGGCAGCACTATCGGCTGATCGGCATCACGATCGTGCTGCTGGCGGACGGCCTCGTGATGGCGGCCTACCTGCTGGCGATGGCGCCGCGCCGGCTGCTGCTGAAGGCCGTGCGCAACGCGCTCAGGCGCGACGAGCTCCATGTCGTGTACCAGCCGATCGTCGATGTCGAGACGCGCAGGACCGTCGGCGTCGAGGCGCTGCTGCGCTGGCAACATCCCAAGTGGGGGGCCATCAGCCCGGCCGTGTTCATCCCGCAGGTCGAATCCAGCGCCGTGCTGCCGAAAGTGACCGAATTCGTGCTGCGGACAGCCGTGTCGGAACTATCCGCGCTGACGCCGTCCGTGCCGCTGCGCGTCGCCATCAACATCGCGCCGAAGGATCTCGAGCGCACGCGGTTCGTGTCCGTCGTCGAGGAGGCGATCCGCGCGCTGCCGCCGGGCTTTACGCTGGTGCTCGAAGTGACCGAGCGCATCCTGCTCGAGAAGAACGCGCGGACCACCGCGATCTTCCATGCGCTGCGAGCGAAAGGCGCGAAGTTCGCGATCGACGATTTCGGCACGCATCACAGCAATCTCGACTTGCTGTCGCGCTTTCCGTTCGACTACGTGAAGATCGATCGCCAGTTCGTCTCGCAACTGAACGGCGGGAATGTCGGGTTGATCGAAGGGATCGCGTCCGTTGCGCATCACTACGACCTGAAGATCATCGCGGAAGGTGTGGAGACCGAAGTTCAGCATCGCGCGCTGCATACGGTCGGGATTCAGTATGCGCAGGGCTACCTGTATCAGCGGCCGCAGCGGGTGGAGCATTTGAAGCAGGATGTTGCGTGGGTGTCGGCGTAGGGAGCGTTGCCGCCGACACATACGCGCCAGCGCTTACTGCGCGCCGTATTGACCGTCGAGGCGCACGCGGTCCTGCTCGACCCAGCCTTCGAAGTCTTCGCCGGTCTTGCCGTTGATGTACATGATGTTGTACCAGCGCCCGTGCGACTTGTAGACGGTCACCGAATCGCCGGGGATGATGAAGGTCCGCTTCGTCATGCATTGCCCATCGGGCGCCGAGTAGAAGTACGCGCGCCCCGCGCCGGTGACCGTGCCCGAAGCCGGCGGCCGGAAATTGTCGTCCGGGCCGCTCGTTGCTGCGTTGAGCTTCGTGCAGTCCACTGCGCTTTTTGCGTACGCACCGTTCGCGCCGATCGCAAGCATCGCGATACCGATGAGCATCGTCATTTTCATCTGCATGATCCGTTCTTGAAGTCGTATTGTCGTTTCGTTTCGCCGGTTCACGACCGGCATGTGCTCAATCCTGTGCGACCGTCGCCGGCTCGACACCGGCCGCCTCCGGACGATGTCCAAGCCGCGCGGAAATCGCCTGCCCGGCCTCCGTCAGCAGTGCGATGTAATGCGCCTTCGTGTCCGCGCCGCACCGCATCGTCGGGAACGACAGCGACAACCCCGCGATCACGCGACCGAAACGGTCGAACACGGGCACCGCGAGACACAGCAGGCCATCTTCCTGCTCCTCGTTGTCCTCGCCATAGCCCTGCTGCCGCACATGCGGCAGGATGCTCATCACCGCATCCGCCGACGCGAGCGTCTTCGCGGTCGACTTCCTGAACTCGACGCCGGCCAGCACCGTGCGCGCTTCGTCGGGCGTCATCCACGCGAGCAGCACCTTGCCGATCGCCGTGCTGTACAGCGGATTGCGCCGGCCGATCCGCGACTGCATGCGCAGCCCGTAATCGGCGTCGATCTTGTGAATGTAGATGATCGCGTCCTCGTCGAACGCGCCGAGATGCACGGCTTCGCGCGTCAGCTGCCCGATGCGGCGCATCTCGAGATCGGCCTCGCGCACGAGGTCCACACTCTCCAGCGCCTTGCTGCCGAGTTCGAACAGCCGGATCGTCAGCCGGTAGCGGTCGGTCTCGCCTTCCTGCGCGACGTAGCCGAGCGTCTTCAGCGTCTGCAGGAAGCGATGCACCGTCGTCTTCGACATGCCGAGATGCTGCGACAGTTCGCTGATGCCGACCTCGCGGCGATCGCCGAGCGCGGCGAGGATCGTGAAGACCTTGCCGACGGCGGCAACCGAATCGGCCTTCTCCGCGCTGCCGGCCGCCTGCGAATCGCCTGCCTCCGGACGGCCGGCCCCCTGATGGCCGCCCCCCGCTTCCGGGTTCGCCTGATCGCGCTTGCGCTGTCTGGGCGTTGCTGTCATGTCCGTGAATCCGTGAGATGCAAATCGGGAGAGCATAACGCGTTCGCCGTGCGGCACGCGTCAGCGCGCGAGCCACCCACCGTCGACGGCAAGCGTGTGACCGTGCACGTAGTCCGACGCGCGCGACGCAAGAAACACCGCCGCGCCCGCGAGATCGTCCGGCATGCCCCAGCGGCCGGCCGGGATGCGACCGAGAATGTCGTCGCTGCGCCGGCTGTCCTCGCGCAGCTGCGCGGTGTTGTCGGTTTCCATGTAGCCGGGTGCGATCGCGTTCACGTTGATCCCGCGCGCCGCCCATTCGTTCGCGAGCAGGCGCGTCAGCCCCAGCACGCCGCTCTTCGACGCCGTGTACGACGGCACGCGGATGCCGCCCTGGAACGACAGCATCGACGCGACGTTGACGATCTTGCCGCCGCGCCCCTGCCGCACCATCTGGCGCGCGACGGCCTGCGACAGGAAGAACACGCTCTTCAGGTTCACGTCGATCACGGCGTCCCAGTCGGCTTCGGTGAATTCGAGCGCATCGCAGCGGCGGATCATGCCCGCGTTGTTGACGAGGATGTCGACGTGACCGAACGCGTCGACCGCGCCGCCGACGATCCGCTCGACCGGCTCGAGCGTCGACAGATCGGCGCGCACATCGACGAAGCGCCGCCCGGCCGCTTCGACGCGCGCCGATGTCTCGGCGGGCGCCGAACGGTTCGCACCGACGATGTCGCATCCCGCCGACGCAAGCGCGACGGCCATCGCCGCGCCGAGCCCCGTGTTGCAGCCGGTGACGATCGCGACCTTGCCGGTCAGGTCGAACAGGCCGGCGAGCGCGGTGCGCGTGTCGTTGGCGGGAAGATCGGGCGTATCGCGTTTCATGGTGTCAGCGCAGGTCGGCAACGGCGAGGTGATCCATGTCCTTGAACACCTGGTTCTCGCCCGCCATCCCCCAGATGAACGTGTAGGCCTTCGTGCCGACGCCCGAATGGATCGACCAGCTCGGCGAGATCACCGCCTGTTCGTTGTGCACGACGACGTGGCGCGTTTCCTGCGGCTCGCCGAGCAGGTGGAACACGGCCGCGTCGTCGGCGAGGTTGAAGTAGAAATACACCTCCATCCGCCGCTCGTGCGTATGGCATGGCATCGTGTTCCACAGGCTGCCGGTCTCGAGTTTGGTCATCCCCATCGACAGCTGGCAGGTGGGCAGCACGTCGGGCACGATGAACTTGTAGATCGTGCGGCGATTGCTCGTGGCCGCATCGCCGAGCGTTTCGGGCGATGCCTGCGCGAGCGTGATGGTGCGCGTCGGATGGGCCGTATGCGCGGGTGCGCAGTTCAAGTAAAACTTCGCGGGATGCGCTCGATCGTTGCTACCGAACACGACACCCTGCCCGCCTTGCCCGATGTAGATCGCCTCCTCGGTGCCCACCGCGTGACGCTGCCCGTCGACCTCGACCCAGCCGGGCCCGCCGATGTTGATCGCGCCCAGTTCGCGCCGCTCCAGCAGATGGCTCACGCCCATCGACGCGCCGAGCGATGCCGGTACCTCGACCGGCCGCGTGGCCGGCCACGCGCCGCCGACGATGATGCGGTCGATATGGCTGTAGGTCAGCGACAGCGCGTCCGGCTCGAACACGTTCTCCACCAGGAAATGCCGGCGCAGTCCGGCCGTGTCGAGCGTTTTCGCGTGTTCGCCGTGTATGCCCTGCCGAACTTCCATGCCGGTTCTCCGTGCGGAATGGACACGCCGCCGGCACCCGCGCCGACGATCGCCCTGACGAAGATTGAAGCACACATTCTTCAAAGTCGGAACGTCGATCCGGATTTTTGATTCAGCGCGCTCGGTCGATAAATTCCTTGTAGATCAATGGCATCGCATCTTACGGGTATACGACTACCATCGATATTCACAAAAACGGAACGGCATTCCGAATCATGTCCTATAGTCAGTCAGCAGACATCATTCGACAACGGGACGCATCGACGTCCACGGAGGAGACGTGAAGCTGAAACAGGCCATCGACCGTATTCCGGGTGGGCTCATGCTGGTTCCGATGCTGCTCGGCGCGTGCGTGCACACGTTCGCACCGAACGCCGGGAAGTACTTCGGCTCGTTCACCAACGGCCTGATCGCGGGCACGGTGCCGATCCTCGCCGTCTGGTTCTTCTGCATGGGCGCGACGATCAACCTGCGCGCAACCGGCGTCGTGCTGCGCAAATCGGGCACGCTGCTCGCGACGAAGCTCGTGGTCGCGTGGCTCGCGACCGTGATCGCCGCGCAGTTCATCCCCGACGACGGCATCCGCACGGGCCTGTTTGCGGGCCTGTCGCTGCTCGCGATCACAACGTCGATGGACATGACCAACGGCGGCCTCTACGCGGCCGTGATGCAGCAGTACGGCAGCAAGGAGGAAGCCGGCGCGTTCGTGCTGATGTCGATCGAATCGGGGCCGCTCGTCAGCATGCTGATCCTCGGCGCGGCCGGTGTCGCGGTGTTCGAGACGCGGCTGTTCGTCGGCGCGGTATTGCCGTTCCTGATCGGCTTCACGCTCGGCAACCTCGACGAGGATCTGCGCGAGCTGTTCGGACGCTGCGTGCATCCGCTGATCCCGTTCTTCGGCTTCGCGCTCGGTAACGGCATCGATCTCAACGTGATCGCGAAAAGCGGGCTGCCGGGCATCGCGCTCGGGCTCGCGGTGATCGTCGTGACGGGTGTGCCGCTGATGCTCGCGGACAAGCTGCTGGGCGGCGGCAACGGCACCGCCGGGCTCGCCGCGTCGTCGACGGCCGGCGCCGCGGTCGCGAACCCGGCGATCATCGGCGAGATGATTCCGAAGTTCAAGCCGATGGTGCCGGCGGCGACGGCGATCGTCGCAACCGCGTGTCTCGTGACGGCGATTCTCGTGCCGATATTGACGGCGATGTGGGCGAAGCGGGCGGCGAGGATGTCAGGGGCGCCGGTCAGGGTGGCGCCACGGACGGGGCATGGTGGGGCGATCGAGCACGAGGGGCATGTTTGAGGGGTGCCGGTTCGAGTCTGGTCCCCGGCACCCGTTTCAAGTCGATCAATGTTCGATGGCGTAATAAAACCCGGGAAATCGAAATGTTTCCCGGGGTTTTCGTTCGCCGGTGTTTGCGTGCATTCAGTGGCGCGCTCACGAATCCGGACATTGATGCGCATCCACCGCGTGGCGCTTCAGTCGAACGTACGCACGACGGCGGATGCCTTGGTGGCGATCAGCCATTTGCCCTCCACCTTATGCATGACGAAGTGATCGTTGAACAGCCTGTTTCCGATCCGCACCCGCACGGTAGCCGTTGAAAGGCCGTCCGAGACATGCGCCATCGACAGGATCGCCTCGTCCCTGGGCGCGCCGGCCTCTCGAGGACTCTGCCTCCCATGGATGAGTGCCGCATACTCGTGCGACGACAGCGTGCGCAACCGGCCTTCATCCAGCCACTGAATCACACAGCTCGGGTGAAAGACCGTGTCGAAGTCACGGCTCCTGGGCTCATAAGCCAAATTGAAATAATCGTCGATCAAGGCGACGACGGCTTGGGTCTGGGTCATGGCTGGCTTCCCTCGGTAGTGAACGGCTCGTATAGTGAGCGCTCCTCCCCGCGCTCGGCTACGGCGACCCGGTTATCGCTGCCATTACAGGAACACATGGATCATGGAAGACCTCGATGGAGGGCTCGTCAGCGGCCTGCTGGTTCTGGCAGCCATCGCCGAATCCGGGAGCTTCGGCCGTGCTGCATCGCGCCTGGGCAAGACCCAGCCGGCGGTCAGTCGCGCGATCCAGCGACTGGAAGACCGCCTGCGCGCGAAGCTCGTGCATCGCACCAGCCGGCACGTCGAAGTGACGGACGCCGGCCATGCGCTGCTGTCGAAGGTGCTGCCGTTACTCCAGGGGATTGAAGAGGCAACCGCCGGCGCCTCTCACCAGACCTCGATCGTCAACGGAACGCTCCGTGTGGCATGCGACGCCGTGTTCGCCCGACTGGTGCTCGCGCCGGAGCTGGCCCAGTTCATGAAGGACCACCCTGCGCTGCACGTGAAGCTGGAGACCCGAAACGACCTCCCGGACCTGATCAGCGACGGATTCGATCTCGCCATCCGGTTCGGACCGCCAACCGTTTCAACTCTGGTCTGTCGCAGGCTGTACAGTCCGCGGGTCCTCACTGTGGCCGCGCCGTCGTACCTGGAGCAACGCGGCCGGCCGAGGTCGCCGCAGGATCTGGTCGATGATGGCCATGAATGCATCATGGCCATCGATCCGGCTACCGGCAGACCCTTCGATTGGGAGTTCTGGCGTGACAGCGAGAAAGTGAAGGTGGCCGTCAACGGGAAGCTGATGGTCACGGATGCGGGAACCAAAATCGGTGCCTGCCTTGCCGGCTACGGGATCGCGCAGGTGATCGACCTCGGGATCGACACCCACCTGCGGGCGGGCACGCTGGAGCCGGTTCTGACGGACTGGTGCGACGAGACGTTCCCGCTTTACGTCTACTATCCCAGCCGGAATCACGTGCCGGCCAAGGTGAGAGCGTTCATCGACTTTGTTGTCGGGATGATGCCGGGGCTGCGGTCGAAAGGTGAGGATGCCGGCGCTGGCCGGCAGCCGTCAGCGGCGGTGCTGGAAACGCTGCGTCGTTTGCCATCCGCTTGATTCGCTTGATTCGCTCGTTACGGCGCTTCGGCTCGGCTGCACATGCTGATCCGGACAAACGCACGTAAAGCGTTTGCGATGCGGGTCGAACCAGGGCAGATTTTCGTCGCGCGGGAGATCCGCGTCGACGACGATGCGCTCGAACTCTCCGTCGACGCATACGTGGCGCAAAAGCCGTACGCGGTCGCCGCGCGCCGCTGGCTGCCCAAGCCTTCCCGTACAACGCACGCCGAATGGCGCGTCACGCACCGGCCCGCCGTCGCCTGATCGCGCGCCGAACTTCACGCGCTCGCCGAACCCGCGCTGGAGATGAACGCGACGCGCACGACGTACCGCGTTTCCCGACGGGTATCGGGTATCCAGGTCGTGTGGAGACGGCGGCGAGTGAAGAGGGTCAGCAAGCCGGCGGATAATCGGGATCGGACCGGCAGGTGTCCCGATATGTGTCGTCGACAGCGCGCAGAAATGCATTACGTCCGCTCTCCAATGCCGTTGCGGTAGGCTGGTTCGGCGGTACGGGCATGACGCGGCCATCAGGCGACATCGAATATCCGAGATCGACATATACATCGTCCGATGTGCGCTTCGATCCGATCCAGTAGCCGATCGTCACCGCATCGGCGATACCGGTCGCACCGTTGTAACCGACTTCGATTCGTTCGACCTTGAAAGCGCGCGGCCTCATTTTCTCCGCATAGGCCAGTACTTCGGCAACGGTTGCCCCATCTTTTGTCCGGTGCCGCTTGACTGCCTGTATCCAGGCTGCTTCCTGGGTTGCCGGCAGTATCTTCAGTTTCGGCACGGCGAACAGCGTGCTCCCGCTTCCCCATAGACAAGCCGCGACAACAGCATGCGCGGCACCACGTGCGACACGATCCATCGTGATTTTCATTGAACGACGCCTGGTTGGTTGAATCGACCCCGAATCTTACGATCATTGCCCGCGATACCGGGGCACGACATCGCGCACGCCATTCCGGCACACCCCCCGCCCAAGCGCTAAAATCCGCCGCCTGGGCATCCACAACGAGCAAGCGTTTTGACGGCGTTCGAGCAGGGTTTCATCCTCACCCGCCACTGGCGGGATACCGCATCCGGCATCGAGATCGAGTTCTGGCTGGCAACCGAACACGGTCCGCGCCGCGTGCGGTTGCGCCCGCAGGAAGCCGTCGCGTTCATCCCGGCCGAACAGCAGGCGCTCGCCGAACGCGCGCTGGCCGGCGAGCGCGAGGCCGCATTGCGCCCGCTAGCGCTGCGCGACTTCCGGCAGCGGCCCGTCGTCGGCCTCTATTGCAAGCGCTATCGCCACCTGTCCGGGCTGCAGAAGCGCCTTGCGGCAGCCGGCGTCGACGTCTATGAAGCCGACGTGCAGCCGCCCGACCGCTACGCGATGGAGCGCTTCATCACGGCCTGCGTGCAGTTTCGCGGGCAACCCGGCGGCGACGGCACACTGACCGGCGCCGAGCTGAAAACCGCGACCGGCTATCGCCCGGCACTGCGCTGCGTGTCGCTCGACATCGAAACCAGCGTCCACGGCGAGCTGTATTCGATCGCGCTCGAAGGCTGCGGGCAACGGCAGGTCTACATGCTCGGTCCGCCGAACGGGGGCGACAGTGATGCAGCAAACGCCATCGACTTCCGTCTCGACTACTGCGACAGCCGGCCCGCGATGCTCGCGCGGCTCAACGAATGGTTCGACGAACACGATCCCGATGCGGTGATCGGCTGGAACCTCGTGCAGTTCGACCTGCGCATCCTGCATGCGCATTCGGAGCAATACGGCATCCCGTTGAAGCTCGGCCGCGGCGGCAGCGTGCTCGACTGGCGCGCGCACGGCCAGCAACCCGACCACTTCTTCGCGGGCGCGGCCGGCCGATTGATCCTGGACGGCATCGACATGCTGAAATCCGCGACGTGGACGTTCCCGTCGTTCAGCCTCGAATACGTGTCGCAGGCGCTGCTCGGCGAAGGCAAGTCGATCGACAATCCGTATCAGCGGATGGACGAGATCCAGCGCCGCTTCGATCACGACAAGCCGGCGCTCGCGCGCTACAACCTGAAGGACTGCGAGCTCGTCACGCGCATCTTCGACAAGGCCGACCTGCTGTCCTTCGCGCTCGAACGCGCGAGCGTGACGGGCCTCGCGGCCGATCGCACCGGCGGGTCGGTGGCGGCCTTCACGCACCTGTACCTGCCGCGCATGCACCGGCTCGGCTATGTCGCGCCGAACCTCGGCGACGTGACGGGGCAGAACAGCCCCGGCGGCTTCGTGATGGATTCGCGCCCCGGGCTGTACGACTCGGTGCTCGTGTTCGACTACAAGAGCCTCTATCCATCGATCATCCGCACGTTCCTGATCGATCCGGTCGGGCTGATCGAAGGGCTCGCGAATCCCGGCGACGACGCATCGGTGCCGGGCTTTCTCGGCGCGCGCTTCTCGCGTACCGCGCACTGCCTGCCCGACGTCGTGCGCCGCGTATGGGAGGGCCGCGACGACGCGAAGCGGCAGCGCAACGCGCCACTGTCGCAGGCGCTGAAGATCATCATGAATTCGTTCTACGGCGTGCTCGGTTCGACGGGCTGCCGCTTCTTCGACCCGCGCCTCGCGTCGTCGATCACGATGCGCGGGCACGAGATCATGCACCGCACGCGCGAGCTGATCGAAGCACAGGGTTACGAAGTGATCTACGGCGATACCGATTCGACGTTCGTGTGGCTCGGCCGCGCGCACGACGACGACGAAGCCGGCGCCAAGGGCCGCGCGCTCGTCGAGCACGTGAACCGCTGGTGGCAGGCGCACCTGCACGACCACTTCGGGCTCGAAAGCGCGCTGGAGCTGCAGTACGAGCGGCACTACCGCCGCTTCCTGATGCCGACCGTGCGCGGCGCGGAGGAAGGCAGCAAGAAGCGTTACGCCGGCCTCGCGGCAGCGGCCGACGGCGGCGAGGATCTCGTGTTCAAGGGGCTCGAAACGGTGCGCACCGACTGGACGCCGCTCGCGCAGCAGTTCCAGCGCGAGTTGTACCGGCGCGTGTTCAACCGCGAGCCGTACCAGGATTTCATCCGCGACACCGTGCGGCGCACGCTGGCCGGCGAATTCGACGACCAGCTCGTCTACCGCAAGCGCGTGCGCCGGCCGCTGCGCGAGTACGAACGCAACGTGCCGCCGCACGTGCGCGCGGCGCGGATCGCCGACGAGTTCAACCAGGCGCAGGGCCGCCCGCTGCAGTATCAGCGCGGCGGCTGGATCAGCTACGTGATGACGACGGCCGGCCCCGAGCCGCTCGAAACGATGCGCTCGCCGATCGACTATGCGTTCTACCTGAGCCGCCAGTTGCAGCCCGTGGCCGACGCGATCCTGCCGTTCCTGCGCGACGATTTCGAACGCGTGATCTCCGGGCAGGGGCAGTTGTTTCAGTAATGGCGGCGCCATGTCGGGCGCGGGAGAAACACCGGGCCGGTTAAAATACCGCGCTGCTGCGCGTCCTGCCGCAGCCGAAGGAGATTCATCATGACCGCACGTCGCGGAACAGCGGTCGCCATCGCGCCCGGCCACGAGACAGCCAGCCTGTCGAAAGCCCAGAAAGCATTCAATACGCTCGTCCAGCAGATCGAGAAGCGGCGCGAGCGGCTCGGCGCGTGGGAAGCCGCGATGCCGGCCTTCCAGAAGAAATTCGTCGACGAGCTGTTGCCGCTCGAACAGACGTCGACCGCACTGCGGATCCGGTTGCTCAATCAGCTCGACGACGCGTACCTGCAGAAAGGCTTGAGCAAGGCCGAGCAGCAGACCCTGTCCGGGATGATCGCCAACATGGCGCGCGACTTGCTCGACTTCAGCGACGACGCGCAACTGAAGGCCATCCACGCCCGGCACAGCGTGGCCGATCACGGCAGCAACGCAGCGGCCGAGCCGGAGCTGGAACCGGAGTCGACGCCTGGCGCGACCACGAAAGACGATCTCGACGCGCTGTCGCCCGAAGAACTCATGGCGCGCGTGCAGGCCGAACTGGACGAGCAGTTCGAGCGCGACATGGCCAAGCACGCGGCCCGCGAGGCACAGCGCGCGAAGCGCAAGAAAGCGCCCCGCCAATCGGCCGCGCTGGCGAAGCGCGAAGCCGAGCAGGCCGAAGCGAGCCGGTCGATCCGCGAGGTCTACCGGAAGCTGGCGAGCGCGCTGCACCCCGATCGCGAGACCGATCCGCAGGAACAGGAACGCAAGACGGTGCTGATGCAGCGGGTCAACCACGCTTACGCGAACGGCAAGCTCCTGCAACTGCTGGAGCTGCAACTGGAGATCGAACAGATCGACCGGCACGCGATCAACGGCCTCGGCGAAGACCGGCTCGCGCGCTACAACGGCATCCTCGAAGATCAGCTGCGCGAGCTGGACCAGGAGATCCAGGACGTCGAGACCGGATTCCGGCGGACCTACGGGATCGCGCCGTCCGTCAAGGTCGCGCCCGATACCATCATGCGCATGCTCACGCGCGACATCGCGGGCACTCAGCGCAGCATCCACGACCTGAACCTGACGCTGCGCGAGTTCGACGATCCGGCGAACGTCAAGGAATGGCTGAAGGACATGAAGCGCCAGCAGGCATTCCCGCGCTTCGACGACTAGCTTTGTCGGGCGGGCCTGCGTCTGCCCGCCGAACATCGCGTGCACAGCCGCTCGGATGGAACAGCTGCACACCCCTCATCCATCGGCATTCCGCGCGATCAAGACGAGTCAAAGCCGGCTCACCGGGCGCCATACGTCACCCACTTTCTCGGATTCAGGAACACAGCTGGACAGGAATCGCCATTTATCCGGCCGATCCGGGTTCCTAAACTTGTCTCGTCGGTTCAGCCAGCCGCCATCGCGCCGAACCGCAACGAAACCGTCTGAGGAAACCGTGAAATCCATCATCGTCACCATCGCCACCGTCGCCGCTACCGCCACCGCTCTCCTCGCCGCACCGACCGCGTCGTACGCGCAGTCGTCGCACTCGACGCTCACGCGTGCGCAGGTACGCCAGGAGCTGCTCGACCTCGAGTCGGTCGGCTACGAGCCGATCGCCGGTGATGGCGACAACTATCCGGGCGACATCGTCGCCGCGCAGGAACGCCTGGCCGCCAAGCGGCTGGCCGAGCGCAAGCGCACCGAAGCGGCCTACGGGTCGAACGGTGCGCCTGGCGTGGATTCGGGTGCGCCGGCGGTTGCGGTGTTGAAGCCGTAACGCCGCGACGCACGCCCGCATCGACGCAGGCGAGCGGCCATGACACCCGGCCGCCGCACTGCGCTGCGGTCGCCCGCCCGGGCGACCCGTCGCTTCACTTCACGCCCGATGCCCCGAGATCGGCCCCGCTTCGCCGGTCAGGTTGAAGATGCTGTCGATCCACGCAAGAAACGTCGAGAACGTGAAATCCGACCACTGCTGCGTGCGGAACGCCTTCATCACCGGCGTATCGGCCGGGTCCTGCTGGTTCAGCAGGTTGTCGACGAACGTGCCGATATCCGCGTCGATGCCGTTCTCGTGGATGCCCGACCCGGTAAAGCTGACCGCCGTCACCTGGTGGTTGTCGATGAAGTCGTTGCGCGCCCACGGCATGAAGTAGCCGAAGTTCGGCAGCGGGTTCAGCGTCTGCTTCAGCCCGTCCAGCTCCTGGTCGAACATCGCGAGCGACAGCGAATCCTTCGTCGCGTCGTCGGGCGCCGCGATCACGGCCGGCACGAACGCGCGATAGTGATACGCGGCGATGATCTTGTCGCGCTGGTAGCTCGAGAAGCCGAAGCGATCGTGCGGATACGTCGCCGACAGCGCCGCGTACGCGCTCCCCATGTTGCCCGGATCGAAATGGCTGGTCAGCCGGCTGTTCACGGTGATCATCCCGTCGGGGCCCGTCATCCCCCACTCGGTACGCACGCGGTCGTACAGGCCGACCGACGGATGCGTGGCCGCGTCCGCATCGAACGGCGTGTTGAAGACCGTGCCGGCGTCGTCGAGCAGCGAACTATGCGCCTGCGGCTGCAGCGTGTTGCGCAGCGTCGCGTAGTTCGCGAGCGTGCCGTAGCCGCCCGCGCTCATCCCGTACACGAGCAGCCGGTTCGGCTTGCCGAAGCCGTGCGACGTCAGCCACTGCGCGACGGCCTGGATGTTCTTCAGCCCGCTGTAGTGCTGCAGCCGCCAGTCGCCGCTCGGCGCGGTGTAGTTGCGCACCGCGCTGCCCATGTGGATATCTCCGGTGCAATAGGGCACGAAAACCTGTGTCCACTGCTGCGTCTCGACCTTCGGTTCGCCGACGAGAATGTGCGCGAGATCCATCCGCGTGAGCAACGGCGACAGGAACGACGACAGCAGGCTCTCGTTCGCGGTGCCGTTCATGTAGTTGTGCGGGATGCCGTCCGGGTTGAAGCCGCCGAGGCCGGCCTCGGCGCCGGTCGACGTTTGCGTGCAGGTGCCGTAATCCCAGCACGCGCCGCCCGGCTCCATCATGTACAGCAGGTTGTCCGACTGCGCGCGATTGATGTAGAAGCGCATCGGCGTGCCGTTGCCGCATGATGCACCGGTGCTCTCGGGCAACGTCACTTCGTACCACGAATAATATGGAATCGCCGGATCCGGCATCGTCGTATCGGCGGCGTGGCCGTTCAGTGCCGCGCAACCGAGCAGCGTGGCAACGGCCGCGCGCAGCAGGCTTCGTGCTGTGGACATCTCCCCTCCTTGTCGATGGACATGACGCGGCCGCCGGGCTCCGTCCCGGCGTCGCGGATTCGGCGCTCAGTGCGCGCCGGACGGTGACGCGCCGTCGAACAGCTGGACCCGCAACGCCTGCAGGCGCTGCGCGATGACGGCTTGTTGCTGATCGGGATCGGGAATGCTCGCCTGAACCTGCCGGACGACGTCGCGGCTCTGCTGTTCGTACGATAGATAGCGCGGGTCCTGCGCCGGCGACGGGCCGACCGTCTGCTGCGCATAGGTGTCCCATTGCGCGCGCATCGACCGGATCGCCGCGCTGCGTGTCGCGGGGTCGGCTTCGGTGTCGGTCAGCAGCGCCGCGCTCAGCGCTTCGGCCTGCACCGGCACGATCTCGTTGCGTGCGACATGGTCGGGCAGTTCGTCGAGAATCCGGCGCGCGAGCGCCGCGCGCTCGGCTTGCGGCATGCTGTTGCGGCGATCCCCATACGCGGCAACCTCGTCGCGAAAGCGCGCGAATGCGACGATGCGCTTCACTTCGGCATCCGCGTCGGGGCGCCCTGCGAGGCTGCGACGCAGCGCATCGACGTCGAGCCGCCGCTCCTCCGGGCCGGGCGTCGCCGCGCCGGTGTCGAACGTATCGGCCGCGCCTCGCTGCGCGCTCGCCGTCGTGGTCGCTGCCGTGTCGGACGACGCGGCTTGCGCCGGAGTCGCCGCTTCATATCGCCAGATTGCGACGACGGCCACGCCGATCGCCGCGATCGCGCCCGTGCGCCGCCAGAGTGCCCTGTTCTTCTTCACGTCGCCTCCTCGTCACGTCATGCCGTTCTTCGCCGGTGCATCCGCGAGTAGGTTCTAGGTCGAATCCGGCATGCAGTCAAAAGCGGCACTAGAACGCAGGCACTAAACCTGCTCGCATCGGCCACGCCCGGCAGAACGTTTGAAACGCATTTCGTTGTCGCCCGGCCAGGCGCGCGATGTCGCGCGTCACGCCCGTCCGGCGGCGATTCGGGCCGGCACGCGCCATGTGTACCGCGACACCAAGCAAGCCGTGATCCAGCCGCACGCAGCACGCGGGCCATGCATCGGCGTGGCCGATACGGATGGCCGGATAAGACCCGTCGAACGACCCGCTCAGCGCTTGGTCGTGATTTTGGCCAGCCCTATGCTGGTTTCCGACACGCGCCGAACGGTCGGCGCGACACCCACCCCACCCAGCCGAGCCCGTTCCATGAGCCGTGCAGACCTTCCGCATCGCGCGCCCGCCGCCGTCCACGACTACCCGACCTATCGCGACGCACTCGCGGGCCGCCGGCTACCTGCCGCCTTCGTCAACCTCGACTGCCTCGATGCGAACCTCGCTGACCTGAAGCGCCGCGCACGCGGCCTGCCGATCCGGCTCGCGACGAAGTCGGTGCGCTCGCGCGAACTGATCGGCGCGGTGCTCGCCGCCGGCCCGTTCATGCAGGGGCTGCTGTGCTACTCGGCCGCGGAAGCCGCGTGGCTTTCGGACGGCGGGTTCGACGACATCGTCGTCGCGTATCCGACCGTCGAGCCCGACGACCTGCGCGCGGTGGCCGCGCAGCTCCGGCGCGGCCGCTCGATCACGCTGATGGTCGACGACGCCGCGCAGGTCGACGCGATCGACCGCGTCGCCCACGAGGAACGCGTGACGATCCCGCTCGCGATCGATCTCGACATGTCGTCCGCGTATCCGGGCCTGTACTTCGGCATGTACCGCTCGCCGGTGCGCGATGCGGCCGGCGCACTCGCGCTCGCGAACCGCATCGGCGAGCGGCAGCACGTGCGGCTCGACGGGCTGATGGGCTACGAAGGACAGATCGCCGGCGTGGCCGACACGGAGCCGGGCAACGGCGCGCGCAACGCGCTGGTGCGTCACCTGAAGCGCCGCTCGGCACGCGAGATCAACGCGCGCCGTCAGGCGGCCGTGCAGGCGCTCGCGGC